>NZ_JBXFWG010000002.1:0-180242 GCF_056854535.1 Stenotrophomonas sp. STEN054
CGGGAAACGAGACTCGAACTCGCGACCTCAACCTTGGCAAGGTTGCGCTCTACCAACTGAGCTATTCCCGCAGATTCCGTTCGACCTGCGTCGAAGGAGCGCTATTGTGTCCAAATTCCTTCACGCCGTCAACAGTATTCACGCACCGCGATCCGGGCCTTGCGCGGTGGGGTAACCTGCCCCGCCCGGACGCATTGGCCCATGTTTCTGCACGGCAAATCCCTGCTGATCTCCCTGCTGCTGCACCTGCTGGTGGCCGCGCTCTACTCGACGCTGATGCCACTGGGCATGAACTGGTATCGCGACCATGCCGGATTCAGCTCGCACGGCAACATCGGCCTGGGCCTGGCGCAGTACTACGCGTTCGTGCTGTTCCTCGGCGCACAGCCGTTGATCGGCGTACTGCGGCCGTTGGCAGCGAAATTGTTTGTGCTGGCCATCCCGCTCGCATTCGCGGCCTGGACGCTGATGCACAACAACCCGCTGCGCATGTTGTACTTCATCGTAGGTCCTGTCGCGTTTGCACTGGCCGCGATCGCCGCAAGCGAGCGCTTTGCCGCTCGCGCCACGGCCTGCAGCACGCGCAAGGAGCTCACGCATGACTGATCGCAACACCCGCTTTTACTGGCTTAGCGTGGCGACGATCTGGGCGCTGTTGATGGCTGCCCTGATCCACGCCGGCACCCGGCCCGACTACTGGATGCAGCGCGCACTGGAACCTGGCGCCACCTTGCCCTACCCGATCGGCACGGTGGCCACCTTTGCGTTCATCGGAACCGTGGAAATTGCCGTCATCGCACTGATCGCGCAGCCACGATGGAAACGCTCCTGGCTGCGCCTGCTGATCTCCTTCGCGCTTCTGCTGGCCTGGTCCGTGCCGTTCGGGATGGGCGCGATGCATCAGGGCCCGGTCTACGGCACCCACCTGCTGTGGTTGCTGCTGGCGGACCTTACCCTGTTGCTGGTGCTGCTTGCGGTATCGGCAGTCACTGTCTGGCAGGCGGTTCGCAACCGCGCGAAGGCCTGAACGAAAAACGCCCCCTTCCGGGAGCGTTTTTCTGCAATCTGGAGCGGGAAACGAGACTCGAACTCGCGACCTCAACCTTGGCAAGGTTGCGCTCTACCAACTGAGCTATTCCCGCAGATTCCGTTCGACCTGCGTCGAAGGAGCGCTATTGTGTCGATATTGCTGCACGGCGTCAACTGGATTTTTTCGGGGCGTCTGCACTGCGTCGTTCAGCTTGGCGGTCAGGCCCGCACCCCGCGCCGGTGGAAGTAGACCTGCTCGGCCACGCGCCGCGTCGCGGCGGTACGCAGCAGCGCGTTGAGCGGCCAGTCCAGCTGCAGATGGTCCATTGCCCAGCGCAGCAGGCGTTTGCGGCGGAAAGTTGGCGCCACCCGCCGCGCCACCTGCTCGGCGGCAGGGCCCTGGCCACGCAGGTGCAGGCCGATGGCATCGCCGACCGCCCAGCCATGCCGCCACGACGAGTGGATGCCGCCGGCCGACAGCGGCGAGACGATGCCGGCCGCATCCCCCGTCAGGATCAGGCGGTGGCCGGTGATCGGTCCATCCGGAAGGCCGCAGGGCACCAGCCCTGCGCGGGTGGATGACGCCTGCAAGGACGGTGGGATGCCGACGATGTCGCGCACATGTTCGATGAAGCCATCGATATCCGGCACCCGCGCCTGCGTCGGATCATGGCGCAGGGCGAGACCGACCTGCACGCCCGTAGGATTCTGCGCGACCCAGCCGATATAGCCCGGTGCGTAACGCTTGCTGACGAAGCAGTGCAGCGCATCGCCCTGCGGCAACTGCAGGCCATCGAACTCGCGCTCGACGCCGTAGAGGTTATCGCGCACCTGGCCCAGGCCGGTTCGCCGGGCGACACGTGATCGCGCCCCATCGGCACCGACCAGATAAGCGCAGCGCCCTGCGCCCTCCACCTGCCAGCCATCGCCAGCGGCCTCAGCATTACTGAAGGACTGCTGCAGGCGCAGATCAACGCCGCCGGCACGCAGTTCGTCGGCCAGCCAGCGCATCAGGTTCGGGGTGTCGGTGGTGAGGAAGTAATACCCGGGCGCGGCCAGCTGCACGCTGCGCAGATTCGGCGCGTACAGCCGCACGCGGGCGACACGCTGCAGCAGATGCTCGGGCATGCGCCCCAGCCAGGTCTGCTCCATCGCTTCCTTCACCACGATGCCGGTGGTGTGCAGGCGCTCGCCCGGATCTGCCTTGCGCTCGAGCACGCAGACGCGCAAGCCATATTGCGCGGAGGCCAATGCGCAGGCTGCACCGGCGAAGCTTGCGCCGACGATGACCAGATCGTGGTCGTAGGCAGAGGATATGCGGGACATCGCGGCATCACCGGTTGTAACGGTGTTGCAGCGTCGCCGGTGCGCGTGGCGGGGCGATGGGGTGGCGGTGAAGCGGGGATGAAGCGTCGCTTCGCACAACGAAAAACGCTCCCTTGCGGGAGCGCTTTTCTTGAACCTGGAGCGGGAAACGAGACTCGAACTCGCGACCTCAACCTTGGCAAGGTTGCGCTCTACCAACTGAGCTATTCCCGCTTGGGAGGCGAAATTCTACCTGTTCTGGGAATGGCGTCAAGCGGTTTTTTCAGGGGGATTTCGCGGTGCCTCGGCATGGCGTATCCACGCATGGCGTGGAACTACTGCCGCGCGATGTGTCGGTAGATCCACCAGTAGATGCACGCCATGCGTGGATGCGGGCATCCCGATCCGGTAGATCCACGCCATGCGTGGATGGCTTCAACCGAGGGGTCAGAGCCCTTTCCTGCGGAAAGGGATCCGACCCCGGGGCTCAGTTGCCCAGCTTCTTCTGCCGCGAACGCTCGCGCGCGGCGCGCTCGTCTTCGCGCAGGCTCGGCCAGGCGGCATGCAGGTATTGCAGGCCCGACCACAGGGTCAGCACGGCGGCAATGGCCAGGGTCCAGTCGCCGATATGGAACACCGGCGGGCCCATCCAGATGTCATTGACCGGCACGTTCGGTGCCACCGAATACAGCAGGCACAGCAACGCGACCATCTGCGCGGTGGTCTTGACCTTGCCGATCATGGCCACGCGCACCTTGGCGCGCTGGCCCAGCTCGGCCATCCACTCGCGCAGCGCCGACACCGCGATTTCGCGGCCGACGATCACCGCCGCCCAGAACGCCATCCACGGCGTCGGGTGGCCCTGCACAATGAGGAACAGCGCCACCGCCACCATCAGTTTGTCCGCCACCGGATCGAGGAAGGCGCCGAACGCCGATTCCAGCCTGTACCGACGTGCGATCCAGCCATCGAGCCAGTCGGTGATCGCGGCCAGGCCGAAGATCGCTGCGGACGCGAAATTGGTCCAGGTGTAGGGCAGGTAGAACACCAGCACCAGCACCGGGATCATCACGATCCGCAACAACGTCAGCCAGGTGGGCAGGGTCAACTTCATGCGGCTTGCTTCTCTCTCTACTCGGCCGGGTCAGGCGTGGCCAACCCATGCAGGTTAGCGTAGATGCGTGCAGCGAGGGCGTCATTGATACCCTCGACCTTGGCGATTTCGGCTTCACCGGCGGCTTTCAGGCCGACCAGGCCACCGAAATGCTTGAGCAGGCTGGCGCGCCGGCGCGGGCCGATACCGGGGATATCTTCCAGCTTGCTGGTCATCCGGGCCTTCTGGCGGCGGCCCCGATGTCCGGTGATGGCGAAGCGGTGCGCTTCGTCGCGCACCTGCTGGATGAACTGCAGCGCAGGATTGGCTGCACCCGGGCGCAGCTCGCGGCCATCCGGCATCACCAGCGCTTCGTGGCCGGCGCGGCGCTCCACACCCTTGGCCACGCCTACCAGCAGCACGCCTTCCACGCCCAGGTCGGCCAGGGCAGCCTGTGCCTGGGCGAGCTGGCCGGCGCCACCATCGATCAGCAGCACGTCGGGCAGCACGCCCTGCTCTTCCACGGCGCGGCGGAAGCGGCGGTCGATGGCCTGGTGCATGGCCGCGTAATCATCGCCGGGCTCGATGCCGCTGATGTTGTAGCGGCGGTACTGCGCGCGCACCGGGCCGGCGGCATCGAATACCACGCACGAGGCCACGGTGGCTTCGCCCATGGTGTGGCTGATGTCGAAGCATTCCACCCGCTTGACCGGTTCGGCCAGGCCCAGCATTTCGCGCAGGGCTTCGCTGCGCGCGTGCTGCGCATTGCGGCTGTTGAGTTCGGTGGCCAGGGTCAACTGGGCGTTGCGGCTGGCCAGCTCCAGGTAGCCGGCGCGCTCGCCACGCACGTTCCACTTCAGCTGCACCTTGCGCTCGGCCGAGGCGGAGAGCGCGGCCACCAGCAGGTCGGCGTCGGGAATCTGCCGGTCCAGCAGGATCTCGCGCGGCGGCTCGAACTCGATGTAGTACTGCGACACGAACGCGGCCAGCACTTCTTCCGGGCTGTCCTCACCATTGGTGCGCGGGAAGAACGGGCGGGTGCCGAGGTTGCGTCCATCGCGGAAGGCCAGCAGCAGCACGCAGGCCTGCGTGCCGTGCATGGCCACGGCCAGCACGTCGAGGTCGGCGGCGCGGCCATCCACATACTGGCGGGTCTGCATGCTGCGCAGCGAAGCGATGAGATCGCGCAGGCGGGCGGCCTTCTCGAACTCCAGCGCCTCGCTGGCGCCCTGCATCTGCTCGCCCAGCTCACGGGTCAGCTCATCGCTCTTGCCTTCCAGGAACAGCGTGGCGCGACGCACCGATTCGGCATACTCCGGCGCCGGCACCAGGTCCACGCAGGGCGCACTGCAACGGCCGATCTGATACTGCAGGCATGGCCGCGAACGGTTGCGGAACACGCTGTCCTCGCAGCTGCGCAGCTTGAACAGCTTGTGCATCAGGTTCAGCGTTTCGCGTACCGCAGTCACGCCCGGGTACGGCCCGAAGTAGCGCCCGGGAATGGCGCGCGGGCCGCGGTGCAGGGCGATGCGCGGCCAGTCCTCGCGGGTCAGCAGCACATGCGGGTAGGTCTTGTCGTCGCGCAGGGACACGTTGTAGCGCGGCGACAGGGATTTGATCAGCTGGTTTTCCAGCAGCAAAGCTTCGCCTTCCGAGCGCGTGACCGTCACGTCCATGCGCGCGATCTGCGAGAGCATCGACATGATGCGCGCGTTCTTCGGGCTGCCGTTGAAGTAGCTGCCGACGCGGTTGCGCAGCGCGCGCGCCTTGCCCACGTACAGCAGCGTGTCGTCGGCCGCGTACATGCGGTAGACGCCGGGTGCGGTACTCAACTGGGCCGCGAAGGCCTTGCCGTCGAAGGCCGGGGAGGTGACGTCGGTCATTCGCTGATCGGCACTTCGCTGAGCACGCCGCTGTCGGGGTCGAAACGCAGCACCGCGTGCGCGTCCGTCTCGGCGATCCAGACCGCACCGGCACCCACCGCCAGGCCGGCCGGGCCATGCAGGCGGCGCGGCAGCGGCTGGGTAACCAGATCGCCGCCGCCCAGTCGCAGCGTGCGCAGGCGGCCGTTGCCGGTGTCGGCGATCCACAGCACGGGTGCGTCCGGGCTCAATGCGATGGCCTGCGGATACTGCAGGCTGGCCTGCCCGCGCGGGCCATCGTCGGCGCCGAAGCGCCAGGCGCCCTGCCCGACCAGGGTCTGCACGAGGTCACCACGCAGCTGGACCGCACGGATCGACGAGCCCAGCGCATCGGCCACGTACAGCACCTGCTGCACCACCGCCAGGCCGGTGGGCTGGGCGAAGGCGGCCATGTGGCCACTGCCGTCGCGCTCGTCGATGGCACCGCTGCCTGCGCGCCATTGCAGGCTGCGCAGGCCGAGGTGGAAGCTCCACAGGCGGTTGTCGCCGGCCATGGCGATATGCAGCTGGTTATCGGCGATCGCCAGGCCGACCGGATTGTCCAGTGCCACCTGCCGCGCCTGCGCCACCGGCCCTTCGACCGGCGTGCCGGGGCGGCCGTTGCCGCACAGCGTGTCGACCTGTCCGGTCGACAGGTTGATGCGGCGCACCGCGTGGTTGCCGGTATCGGCCACGTACAGCGACTCGCGCTCGAGCACCAGCCCCTGCGGGCGATGGAACGCCGCTTCGGCCAGGTTGCCATCCATGAAATCAGCAGTACCCAGCCCGAACTGGCGCAGCACGCGCCCGCCGTGGCTGCACTCGAGAATACGATGGCGACCGCTGTCGGCGATGTACAGGCGATCCCGGTTGACCGCCAGGCCGGCCGGGAAACGCAGCGGATGCGGCAGTTCGGGATGCAGCTCGCTGCCCCCGCGCGACGGCGCCGGCGGCGCACCTTCGCAGAGATCGTTCAAGGCGCGTTCCAGCTCACCGGGTGCGCCCAGGCCCACCAGGCGCTGCTGTTCGCGCCCGTGCGCGTCGAGCAGGATGACGGTCGGCCAGGCCGTGACACCGAAGCGGCGCCAGCCATCCCAGTCGGCATCGAGCAGCGCCGGCATCGACAGCCCCTGCCTGCGCAGCAGCTTCAGCGCAGCGCCTGCGTCGCGTTCGAAATCAAAGCGCGGCACGTGCAGCACCAACGGCTGCAGGCGACCCGGGTTGCGTGACAGCCATTGGCCGAACTCGGCCAGCCGCTGCATGCTCCAGGCCGATGCGGCATTGACGAACAGCAGCGCGACCGGCCGGCCACGCAGCTCGGTCAGGGTGCAGGGGGCGGCATTGAGCCAGGTGGCAAACTCGGGCAGGTCCTGGACGGGCTGTGCGTTCATGGCCTGATTATGCCGGACTCGGCGTCATGCAACAGTCGTGCCACGGTCCGTTGCGCGGCCTGGTCCACCATCGCCCAGACCTGTTCGAAATGATCCTGGCCGCCGGTATAGGGGTCGGGGATGGCCCGCTCGCCCCGCCCGCCCGACCACGGCAGGTACAGCGACAGGCGTTCGCGCTGGGCGGCCGTGGCCAGCCGTGCGGCGTCGCGCAGGTTGGCCTCGTCGGCGCAGAGGATCCAGTCGAAGCGTTCGAAATCCCCCGCCCGCAGTTGGCGCGCACGCAGGCCACCGATATCCACGCCGTGGCGGTCGGCACAGGCAATGGCGCGGCGGTCAGGTGCTTCGCCCACGTGCCAGTCGCCGGTGCCGGCCGAGTCGACCTGCACCCGGTCGGCCAGCGGCGAGGCCTGCAGTCGGGCACGCAGGGCGCCCTCTGCCATCGGCGAGCGGCAGATGTTGCCCAGGCAGACGACCAGCAGGTTCATCGCGCGACCATGGACTGCAGCAGGGCTTCGGCGCGGGCCAGGTCTTCGGGCGTATCGATGCCCGGCGGGAAGGCTTCGGGCGAGATCGCCACGCTGATCGGGAAACCGGCTTCCAGCACGCGCAGCTGTTCCAGCGCCTCGACCTGCTCCAGCTGGCCCGGCGGCATCGCCGCGATCTGCTGCAGGAAGCCGGCGCGATAGCCGTAGATGCCGATATGGCGCAGCCAGCGATGACCTTCCGGCAAGACTTCGCGGCTGCGCGCGAAGCCGTCGCGGTGCCAGGCGATCGGCGCGCGGCTGAAATACATCGCCTCGTTGCGCACGTTGCGCACCAGCTTGACCACGTTCGGGTCGAACAGGGTCTCGGCATCCTCGACGGGGGTGGCCAGGGTCGACATAGGCGCCTCGCCCTCGACCAGCGCCTGTGCCACGGCACGGATGCCGGCCGCCGGGGCAAACGGTTCATCGCCCTGCAGGTTGACCACCACGGTTTCGTCGGACCAGCCGGCGATGCGCGCGCATTCGGCCAGGCGGTCGGTGCCGGAGGCGTGGCTGACCGCAGTCATGGCCACCTTCACTTCGGCCAGGCCATCCAGGGCATCGGCAATGCGGGTGTCATCGGTAGCCACCCAGACCTCACGGGCGCCGGCCAGCAGCGCGCGGCGTGCCACGTGCAGCACCAGTGGCTCACCGCCCAGCGGGCGGAGCGGTTTGCCCGGCAGCCGCGAGGCGGCGTAACGGGCTGGAATGGCGACAACGAATTCAGTCATGCAAGCGGCACTCGGCAGGCGCGATACAACGGGAATGCGGCCGGCGGCGGGCGATTGCAAGCGCCGCGCGGCCGCTCAGTTCGGGCGCAGCTTGTCCAGGCGGTCGGTCAGCGCCACCCAGAAGGCGGCCGGCAGTTCGGCGCGCAGCGGCACCGCGTAATGCCAGTCGTTGCCGAAGGCGCGGCACTTCACCGCGTCCTTCTCGGTCATCAGCACCGGCAGCTGGCTGCCGAAGGACAGGTCCTGCGGCTGGTAGACCTGGTGGTCGGCGAAGGCATGCGGCACCACGCCGATGCCGCGCGCACGCAGCATGTCGAAGAAGCGCTGCGGGTTGGCGATGCCGGCCACGGCATGCACGCGCTGGCCCGAGAAATGGGCCAACGGGCGCGGACGCCCACCCGGCAAGGGCTGCGCGCTTTCGATGTGCAGCGCCATCGGCCACTGGCCGAAACCGCAGGCCTGGGCGGCGGTGACCTCATCGGCCTGGCCGAGATTGACCACGCGGAAATCACATTCGTCGGCACGGCTGACCGGCTCGCGCAACGGCCCTGCGGGAATCATCCGGCCGTTGCCGTAGCGGCGCTGCGCGTCGATGACCTCGATCTCGATGTCGCGCTGCAGCCGGTAATGCTGCAGGCCGTCATCGCAGACGATGACATCGCAGCCGGCCGCGATCAGGGCCTTGCCGGCCGCCACGCGGTCGCTGTCCACGCGCACCGGCACGCCGGTCTTCCACGCGATCAGCACCGGTTCGTCACCGCCCAGCGCGGTGGACGTATCCGCTTCGACCCAGCGCGCCTTGTCCGCTTCTTCGCGACCATAACCGCGGCTGGCCACGCCCGGCTTCCAGCCGGCCGCGCGCAGGCGCTCGACCAGGGCGATGGTCAGCGGCGTCTTGCCGGTGCCACCGGCGGTGATGTTGCCGACCACGATGACTGGCACCGACAGCGCATGCCGCTTGAACCAGCCCTTGCGGTACAGCCGCCGGCGCAGCGCGGCCACGCCGGCATAGACCGGCGCCAGCAGCCGCATCGGCAATGGAACCGGGCTGCCATCGTACCAGTACGGCGGGGTCTGGGTACCCTTGCCTGCCATCAGTCCTGCCTTTCGCGGAACTGCATGCTGTGCAGGTGCTGGTACAGGCCACCCATTTCCAGCAGCTCCTTGTGGGTGCCACGCTCGACGATGCGGCCATGGTCCATCACCAGCACCTGGTCGGCGTGCTCGATGGTGGACAGGCGGTGCGCGATCACCAGGGTGGTGCGTTCGGGCATCAGGCGCTGCAGTGCGTCCTGCACCAGGCGTTCGGATTCGTTGTCCAGCGCGGCAGTGGCTTCGTCCAGGATCAGGATCGGCGCGTCGCGCAGGATCGCGCGGGCGATCGCCAGACGCTGGCGCTGGCCACCGGACAGCAGCGCGCCGTTCTCGCCCACCGGGGTCTGCAGCTGCTGCGGCATGCGCGCGATGAACTCCCAGGCGTTGGCCGCTTCGGCCGCGGCACGGATCTGTTCATCGGTCGCGTCCATGCCATAGGCGATGTTGGCGGCGATGGTGTCGTCGAATAGCATGACCTTCTGCCCGACGATGGCCACCTGGCGGCGCAGGTCGGCCAGCGGATAGTCATCCAGGGCCACGCCATCGAGGGTGATGAGGCCACCGTTGGGCTCGTAGAAGCGCGGCACCAGGCGGATCAGGCTGGTCTTGCCGCTGCCGGAACGACCGACGATGGCGGTGACCGTACCGGGCCGGGCGACGAAGCTGATGTCGTCCAGGGCGATGCCGCTGTCGGCGCGGTAGCGCAGCATGACGTGCTCGAAGGCCAGTTCGCCGCGGGCGCGCTGCAGCGGCGTGCGGCCTGCGTCGCGCTCGACCGGCATGTCGATGATGCCGAACAGCCGCTCGGCGGCGGCCACGCCGCGCGAGATCGAGGTCTGCACGCTGGTCAGGCGGCGCAGCGAGGGAATGATGGCCATCATCGAGGTCATCAGGCCCATGAACTGGCCGGCGTTGAGTTTGCCGGCCAGCGCTTCGCGGGTGGACACCCAGACGATGACCGCTAGCGCCAGCGCGGCCAGGAACTGGACCACGCTCGACGCTGCAGCGCGGGTCACTTCGACCTTCATGTTCAGCGCCAGCATGCGGTTGGCCAGGCGCGAATAGCGGCTGATCTCGTGCTGCTGGGTGCCGTGCACCTTCACTTCCTGCTGCGCGGCCAGCGACTGCTCGGCGGTCTGCGCCATGGTCCCCATGCCGTCCTGGATGCCGCGGCTGATGCGCCGGTAGCGCTTGCCCACGTAGGAGACGATGGCACCGATCAGCGGCACCACCAGCAGCATGGCCAGGGTCACCTTGACGCTCATCTGCAGCATCACCACCAGCATGGCGATGATGGTCAGGGTGTCGGCCACCACGGTCTTCAGCGCGTCGGCGCTGGCCTGGGTGACCTGCTCGGTGTCGAAGTTCAGGCGACTGACCATCACCGGCGTCGCTTCGGTATCGAAGTGCGAGGACGGCAGGTGCAGGTACTTTTCCAGGATCTGCTCACGCAGGTCGCGGACCACGCTGCGGCCGGTCTTGGCCAGCGTGTAGTCGCTGACCCAGGTGGCCAGGCTGCGCATCAGGAACAGGCCGAGGATGGTCAGCGGCAGGATCACCGCCATGCGCGGCTCGGGGTTGACGAAGCCGCGGTTGACCAGCGGTTCCATCAGCTTGGTGAAGTGGTAGCCGGCCAGGGCCTCGACCACCATCGCGATGACGGCGGCCACCATGAACACCCAGTAGGCCCGGGTATAGCCGAGCAGGCGTTTGTAGATCGGCCACACCGGCGCGTGATTGGAACTCATGGACGCACCTCTGGCGCTGTTGCGATTGCGATACGGCGGAAGCCGAGCTGGCCCAGCGCATCCTGCGCGGTGACCACGGCCTGGTAGGGAGTGCGCGCGTCGGCGCGCAGCAGCACGGTCTGCTCGCGGTCGGTACCGGCCACCGCAGCAATGATCTGCTTGACCGACTCGACGTCGGTGCGCAGCACTTCCTGGTCGTTGACGAAGTAGCGGCCGTCGGCGTTGATCAGCACGCTGAGCGAACGCGGCGGCTCATTGGTCTGCTGGTCGCTGGCGGTCGGCAGCTGCACCTGCAGCGTCGAGCGCGCATCGAACGTGGTGGTGACCACGAAGAAGATGATCAGGACCAGGATGACGTCGATCAGCGGAACCAGATCGATATGCGGTTCATCCTGGGATCGGTCGTTGCCGATGCGCATCGATCAGGCCTTGGCCGTGGCAGGTGCGGCGGCACGCGGCGTCGGTGCGCCGTTCATTACCCCCGGGCGGCCGTCCAGCGTGTCCAGCAGGGCGCTGGCTTCCTGTTCCATCTCCACCACATAGCCGTGGATGCGGCCCTTGAAGAAGCGATGGAACATCAGCGCCGGGATGGCCACGATCATGCCGGTGGCGGTGCACACCAGCGCCTTGCCGATGCCGCCGGCCAGCTGGTTCACATCACCGACGCCGTGGTCGAGGATGCCCAGGAACATCTGGATCATGCCGATGACCGTGCCGAGCAGGCCCAGCAGCGGGCCGGCCGAGGCGATGGTGCCCAGCGCGTTGAGGAAACGCTCCATGCGGTGGACCAGGTGGCGGCCGGTGTCCTCGATGCGCTCGCGGATCTGGTCGCGCGGGCGGTTGCGGGCTTCCAGCGCCGCGGCCAGCAGCGCGCCCAGCGGCGAGTTCGCCCGCAGGGTCTGCAGGTGGGCCGGGTCGAGCTTGCCGCGGGCAGCCCAGTTGCGCACTTCCTGGCCGAGGCCAGGCGGCAGCACCTCATTGCGCCGCAGGGACCAGAAACGCTCCAGGACGATCGCCAAAGCCAGTACGCCCAACAGCAGCAGCGGCACCATCGGCCAGCCACCGGCCTTGACCAGTTCCCACACGTTTCAACCCTCCGGCCCAACGGCCGCTTGTTTGATCGGCGATAGGATAGCAGCCGACCGTGCCCGCCCAGCGGCATCCCACCACCGGGCCGCGTGGACACGCTGTTCACGCACCTGCAGCCCTTGTGCACCAAGCCATACGCGGATCGCGCCGGCGTCGGCCGTGGCCAGCACCTCGGCACCCACGGCCCGCCAGCGCAGGACTACGTCACGTTTCGGGTGGCCGAAGCGGTTCTGGTGGCCGGCCGAGACCAGCGCCAGCCGGGGCGACACGGCCGCCACCCAGGCCGCCGTCGAGCTGCCGCCACTGCCATGGTGTGGCACCAGCACCACGTCGGCGCGCATGGCCGCCGCCTGCGCCTGCAGCAGCTGCTGTTCGGCCCGGGCGCCGATGTCGCCGGGCAGCAGCACGACCCCGTGGGCACCGGCCACCCGCAGCACGCAGCTGGCCTCGTTGTCACGTTCGCTGCCATCGGCCGGCGGATGCAGCACCTGGAAATCCACCCCGTCCCACTGCCAGCGCAGGCCCTTCACGCAGGGCTGCGCGCCCTCGACCTGGCTGCCCGGCGGTGCCAGCACCTGCAGCCCTGGAAGTGCCCGGCGCAGGGCCGGCAGAGCGCCCGCATGGTCGAGATGGTCGTGGCTGAGCAGCAGCTGCGCTGGCGGTGCCTGCCCCAGCGCGCGCACAGCCGGCAGCAGCACCCGCTCGCGGCCCTCCCCGGCCGGCGGGCCGGCGTCGTACCAGAGCGCATGCGTGGCGGTGCGCAGCAGCACCGCCGCGCCCTGCCCCACATCGTGCACCAGCACTTCCAGCTCGCCGTGGCGTGGCCCCGGTGCGGCGGGCCACAGTAGCGGCAGGCACAGCAGCGCGCCCGCCAGGCCGCCGCCTGCCCCTCGCGGCAGCAGCCACCAGAACACCCCGGCAAGGGCCGCCGGGAGCGCCCATTCCGGCGCCTGCGGCAGCCACCACATCGCCTGCGGGTGCTGCGCCAGGGGCTGCAGCAGCCCCCAGCTGAGATCGAACACCCACGCCGCCGCGCGCCACGGCCACATCCCCGCCCCATCGTGCAGCGCCTGCAGGCCGGTACCGAGCAGGGCCAGCGGCACCACCAGCAGGCTCCACCACGGAATGACCGGCAGGTTGATCACCGGCCCCAGCCACGACGTGCCGCCGAACAGCACCACCGCCAGCGGCAGCAGTGCCACGCTGGCCACGGCCTGCCCGGCCAGCGCCGCGCGCAGCATGCCGCCGACGCCGGACGGCGGCCGCTGCGGCAGGCACCACAGCAGCCACAGCACGCCACCGAAACTGAGCCAGAAGCCTGCCGACAGCACTGACAGCGGAGCCGGCAGCAGCATCAGCGCGGCCGCCAGGGACAACGCCGGCGCCGTGCCCAGTGGCCGCCGGCTGGCCCGCGCCAGTGCCACCGCGGCGATCATCAGCGCGGTGCGCACGGTGGGCAGTTCGCTGCCCGCCAGCAGCGTGTAGAACGCGGCCGCCAACGCCGCGGCGCAGGCGGCGGCCTGCGGGCGCGGCCAGGCGCGTGCCAATGCCGGCCACAGCCCCCACAGGCCCGTGCACAGCAGCGCCGCAAAGCCGGCCACCAGACCGACGTGGAAGCCGGAAATGGCGATCAGGTGGGTCAGGCCCAGCGCGCGCAGCTGCTCCCAGTCGGCATCGGTCAGGCCGCGGGTATCGCCCACCGCCAGGGCCTGGACGAATCGAGCGGAGGGCCTGCCGACCTGCGCCGCGATGGCGGTACTGCAACGCTCGCGCCAGGCGGCCAGGCCATGGGCGACGCGCAGCTGTCGTGCGCCTCCGGGATCGCGCACGCTGGCACTACCAGCCAGGCCATGCAGCAGCGCATGGCGTTCCGCATCAAAGCCCCCCGGATTGATCCGTGAGCGCGGCGGCCGCACGCGCAGCGTCAGCTCCCAATGGGCACCGGCGTGCAGCGTGTCGCGCAGGGCATCGGGAACCGTGGAACGACGCGGCGCATGCCAGCTGACCTGCAGGCGCCGCCCCTGCAGCGCCGGCCATCCTTCGGCCTCGGCCACGTCGAACAGGAAACGGCTGTGGTCATCGCGTCGCACCGGCAGGTCGGCGATGCGCCCGCGTACCCGCACATCCTGCGCCGTCGCCGCCGCCGGCACCTGCTGCTGCAGGGCCATGTGCCCGTGGCAGCCGGCCCAGGCCAGGCCGAACACGGCGGCGGCCGCCGCACGTCCGCGCCACCGCCACGCCCAACCCGGCAGGGCCAGCAGCGCCAGGCCGACACACAGCCAACGCGGCGGCAATGCCGGCAGCAGCACGCACGCCAGCGCCCCCAGCACCAGGCCGGCGGCACAGGCAGGGCCCAGCAGGGGAGCAACCACGGCAACGGTGCGCATGGGCGCAGCGTCGCCGTGCGGCGGCAGGGCTGCCTATCAGGCAAACCCGCGCGCTGCTGTGGGCAGGTTCAGCGGCGCAGGGTGGCGCGCTGGAAGTTGACCCGGAAGCTGGCGCCACCACCGACCGCTTCGGCCACGCTGACCGTGCCACCGTGGTGCTGCACGATCTCCTTGACCAGATGCAGCCCCAGTCCGCTGCCACTACCGGCGGCACGCAGGCGATGGAAGGGTTCGAAGATCGCTTCGCGGTCACCCACCGGCACGCCCGCGCCCTGGTCGCTGATCTCCAGCAGCCCCTGCGCATCCAGGCGCACGCAGATGGTGCCGCGGCCGCCACCGTGGACGATGGCGTTGTGCACCAGGTTGGCCATCACCCGGCCCAGCGCCAGACCATCACCCTGGATCCAGACCGCTGCTTCCGGCGCATCCACTTCGAAGCCATACCCTGCGCCGACCACCAGCGGTGCCAGCTCGGCCGCCGATTCACGAACCACGTGGGCCAGATCGACCCGCTGCAGCGTGCTGACGTTGCGGTCCAGCCGCTGCAGGTCGAGCAGGTGCTCGGCCACATTGCCCAGCCGCGCCACGTCGGTCAGCAGCTGCGACTTCAGTTCACCCTGCGGAAGCTGCGACAGCCGTGCCTGCACAACCGCGATCGGCACGCGCAGTTCGTGCGCGGCATCGGCCAGGAACTTGTCGCGCGCGGCGTAGCCCTGCTGCACCTTGTCGATGGCATCGTTGAAGGCACTCACCAGGGGCGCGACCTCGGTGGAAACCAGCTGTTCGTCCAGGCGCGCACCGGGCTGGCCGATGTCCAGCTCCTTGGCCTGCTGCGCCAGCCGGCGCACCCCTCGCATCGCACGATGGATGACGGTGGGCATCACCAGCAGAGTGACCACGATCAGTGGCAGGAAGAACCAGAAACCGATCAGCCGCAGCACCATCAGCGCGCCATCGAGCAGCCCGCCCTTCGGCGCGCCACCGGCCATCACGGTGATGCGACGTCCATCCTCGATGCGCACCATCACCCGCGCCACGTCCAGGTAGGGCGGCACCAGCGATCCGACTTCGGTGGCCCCCAATGCCGGCAGCCGCGCCAGCAGCGGTGCGTGCAGCGCGGGCACCTTGCCGCGCTCCAGCCAGATGCCGCGGTCATCGACGGCGACGAACCACAGGTTGCCACCGGCGCGCGCGTTCAACGCCTGCCAGCGCGGCTCGTCCAGCACCAGGTGCGCGCCCTGGCTGTGCACGGCCTTGGCGACGTCCTCGGCGGTGAACATGTCCATGCCCCAGGATTCCTTGTCACCCCAGGTCAGGATCAGCGCCACCACCGCGAACAGCACGGTGAACGCCTGTGCCAGGAACAGGCGCCAGGCCAGGCCGAGGGTGATCGAACGGATCTGCCTGGCCATCTCAGCCCTCCGCCAACAGATAGCCGACGCCGCGGATGACGTGGATCTCCACGCCCGCGCCCGCCTGCTGCAGCGCCTTGCGCAGCTTGGAGATATGCGCATCCAGTGCGTTGGACTGGATCTCATCGTCAAAACCGTACACCGCCGCCTCCAATGCGCTGCGGGTGACCGTGCGCCCCTGGCGCATCGCCAGCGCCTGCAGCACCAGTACCTGGCGCCGCGGCAGGGTCAGCAGCTGGCCATCTACCTGCGCCTGCAGCGATTCGAAATCAAACTCGAAATTGCCCAGCCGCAGGCTCGGCGTGACCATCGCCGACGGCCGCCGAGAGACCGCGCGGATGCGCGCCATCAGTTCTTCGATCGCCACGGGCTTGACCAGGTAGTCGTCGGCGCCGACATCGAGCCCCTCCACCTTGTCCGACAACGTGCCCTTGGCGGTCAGCATGATCACCGCGATATTCGGCCGCAGCGCACGCGCGGTGGCAACGAAACCGGCGCCATCTCCATCGGGCAGCTGGCGATCGAGCAGCAGCAGCTGGTGCACGGGTTCGCGCAGGGCCAGCGCCGCCTCGGCCAGGCTGCCGACCACGTCGGCGACCACGCCCTGGCGTTCGAGGCCCGACTGCAGGGCCCGTGAGAGATCGGGATCGTCTTCCACCAGGAGGATGCGCATCGTGGGCTCGGCTACCGGGAACGCTGCCGATGATAGTGCCTGCCGTGCACCAATGAGGCCTTTGCGCGGACATTGCCGTGGCGCAATGTTCCGATAATGTTGCACGGTCAGGATGCAACGCGGTTCCCTGCGAAGTTCCCCTCGATGCTCCCTTTGCCCCCTGCCCTGCTGCGCCCCCTGCTGTGCACCGTCGTTCTCTCCACGCCGCTGCTGGCGAGCGCCCAGGAACAGGCACTGGGCGCGCAGGCCGGCATCACCTTCGGCGCGACCACCGGTGCGTACGCGCACTACGATGACAAGCCGCTGGTGGTGCCTGCGCTTGCATGGCAGGGCAAGCGCTTCCATGCCAGCCCCGGCTCGCTGGGCATGTACCTGTACAAGGAACAGGGCCTGCGCGTTTCCGCGGTGGTCACGCCGTACACGCTGCGCTTCAAGACCGATGACGTGAACGATGCGCAGCTGCGCCGCTTGCACAGCCGGCAGATGTCGGCCATGGCCGGCGTCAGCGCCGAGTACAGCGCCGACTGGGGTGCCCTGTCGGCCAGCGTCAAGCGCGAGGTCAGCGGCCACGGTGGCGGCCTCGAATCCAGCCTGTATTACAGCTGTCCCATCCAGGCCGGGCGCTTCACCTGGGTGCCGCGCGTGGGCGTGGTGCACAGCAGTGCACGCCTGCTCGACTACTACTACGGCATCAGCGACGAGGAAGCCCTGCGCTCCGGCCTGGCCGCCTATTCGCCGGGCAGCGCTACTTCGCCGGGTCTGCAGATCGCAGTCACCACTCCGCTGGGCACGAAGTGGCGCGCCACCGGCGTGGTCGCCAGCCAGTGGTTCGGTGATGCGGTGAAAGACAGCCCGATGGCCCGCCGCGGCGCGCAGAACTCCGCCTTCATTTCCCTGCTGCGCGCGTTCTGATCGCGCGCCGTGCAACGGACAAGGACACCCCCATGGCCTCCGTCTCCCTCCCCACCGATGCGCAGGCCATCCTGCGCGCGCCCGACCTGGACAGTGCCGAGCAGGCCTACCTCGGCCTGATGCCGGACCAGGCCCACATCGACGCGCTGGTGCGCCGCGCACTGGGCCTTTCGCGTGTTGCCGATGCGGCCCGCGGCTATGCCCTGTCGATGACCCTGGTCGGCCTGCGGCTGCAGGAACTGGAGATGGACGAGCCCTGCGCCACGGCGCACCGCCAGTCGACGCTGCGCAACCTCCGCCAGGTCTACGCCGCGGCCTGAGCGGCGCTGCCGGCGCGCGGATCAGCCCGCCAGCGCACGGATTCATCCCCGCAGCGAGCCCTTGGCACGCACATTTCCCCGCTTCGTCGCATGCCGGTATCGATCCGCCAGCGCCGGTGACACGCTGGACTCCCTTCTCCGGAGCACCGCGCCATGCCGATGCTTGCCCTGCTGCTGTTGCACGCGGTCCTGTCCAGCGTCGGCAGCGGCGGCCCGGCTGCGGGCCAGGCGCTCCCTGCGGGGCTGACCCCGGCCAGCCCCGACGATCTCTGCCTGCAGGTGCGCCTGCGCCAGGACAGCATGCTGCGCTGGGAGCGCGGCGCAGGCGGGAAGACGCATGCCCTGGGTGTGGTGCACCAGGTCGAGGGCCACTGGCAGCTGCGTCACCGCTTCAACATCGGCGCATCGGACGCGCACTGATCGCCAGCCGCGATTCATCCTCGCCAGCACGCCCGGTGACAGCATGATGCCCTCTCGAAAGGAAGCGCCATGAAGACCCGGATCGTTGCCCATGTATTGTTGTTGCCTGCCGTCGCGCTGCTTGCCGCCTGCTGCCCGTTCGGCAGCGAGATCCGCACCCGCCCGGTCTACGCAAACCCGCAGCTGACGCCTGCCGCATCGCGCTCGCTGATCGCTGACTGTGATCGCCAGGGCGCGCAGCTGCGCCGCCAGCTGGAGGCGGCGCATGTGGAAAACGCCAGGCAGGAATGCGCGCTGCCGCAGCCATTCGCGGACTATCGCTTCGTCAATGCCATGGGCGAGGCCGTTTCGCCAGAGCGCGCCATCGAGGCACGCGCCGACCACGCACAGCGCGTCTGCACTGCGGCGCAGGGCAAGGACAGCGCGCTGGCCGCGCTGTGCCCGGACTGCCGCAGCAAAGCCGAGGAGCGCGTGCAGCAGTGCCGCACGGACAAGGGCCTGGTGCGCAGCGAGCGACCGGTGCGGATGTGCAGCATGATGCAGTTCTGAGGGCCGGAAGCCAGGCAACAAAAAAGCCGACCCGTCGGGCCGGCTTTTTCTTTACCACCGCTGCACCGGCAATGCCGGGAGCCAGGTGGTGGGCGGTACAGGGTTCGAACCTGTGACCCCTACCATGTCAAGGTAGTGCTCTACCGCTGAGCTAACCGCCCATCTTGTTCGTGCCGCCCGAAGGCAGGCCTTGCTACGTAAAAACCCGGCGCCAGGGCCGGGCTTTTCAAGTCACGACAGCCCCTCTGAAAGGAACTTCGTGGTGGGCGGTACAGGGTTCGAACCTGTGACCCCTACCATGTCAAGGTAGTGCTCTACCGCTGAGCTAACCGCCCGTTTTGCTTCTGCATCTCCGCGATTGCGTCGGTGCAGGCCGCGTATATTACGGATGCCGACAGGTAAGCGCAACACTTTTGTGAAGATTGCCGCGCTACCGTGTTCAGCCGACGCTGGCCTCCTTCAGCTGCCGGATCTGGTCGCGCACGCGGGCGGCATCTTCGAACTCCAGATCCTTGGCATGCTGGTACATCTGCTGCTCCAGCGCCTTGAGCCGGGTGGCCAGCTGGGCCGGCGACATCGACCGGTAATCGGCCGCATCCTCGGCCACCGCCCTGCCCTTGCCTTTGCCCTTGCGGGACTCCTTCTCGGCAGCATCGGAGCGCGCGCCTTCCAGCACATCCACGATCGGCCGGGCCACCGAACGCGGCACGATACCGTGCTCCGCGTTGTACTCGACCTGCTTGGCGCGGCGGCGGTCGGTCTCGTCGATCGCCGCCTGCATCGACCGGGTGATCTTGTCCGCATACAGGATGGCCTTGCCACGCACGTTGCGGGCGGCGCGGCCGATGGTCTGGATCAGCGAACCGGTCGAACGCAGGAAACCTTCCTTGTCCGCATCCAGGATCGCCACCAGCGAGACCTCCGGCATGTCCAGGCCTTCGCGCAGCAGGTTGATGCCCACCAGTACGTCGAACTTGCCCAGGCGCAGGTCGCGGATGATCTCCACGCGCTCCACCGTGTCCACGTCCGAGTGCAGGTAGCGCACGCGGATGCCATGTTCGGTCAGGTACTCGGTGAGGTTCTCGGCCATGCGCTTGGTCAGCGTGGTGACCAGCACGCGGTCACCCGCCTTGATGCGCTCGTTGGCTTCGCTCATCAGGTCGTCAACCTGGGTGCCGACCGGGCGGATCTCCACCACCGGATCGATCAGGCCGGTCGGGCGCACCACCAGCTCGGTGATGTCATCACCGGTCTCGCGGTACTCATACGGGCCCGGCGTTGCGGACACGTAGATCGCACGCGGGCAGCGCGCCTCCCATTCCTCGAAACGCAGCGGACGGTTGTCCAGCGCCGATGGCAGGCGGAAGCCGAACTCGACCAGGGTTTCCTTGCGCGAACGGTCGCCCTTGAACATCGCGCCGATCTGCGGAATGGTCACGTGCGATTCGTCGATGACCAGCAGCGCGTCCGGCGGCAGGTAGTCGAACAGGGTCGGTGGCGGCTCGCCGGCATTCTTGCCGGTCAGGTGCCGCGAGTAGTTCTCGATGCCGTTGCAGAAACCAACCTCGGCCATCATCTCGATGTCGAACTGGGTGCGCTGGGCCAGGCGCTGCGCCTCGACCAGCTTGTTCTCCGCGTACAGCTGCTCCAGGCGCTCCTTCAGCTCCACCTTGATGGTCTCCACGGCGGCCAGCACGCGTTCGCGCGTAGTCGCGTAGTGGGTCTTCGGGTAGACGGTGAAGCGCTGCATGTTGCGGATCGTCTCGCCGGTGAGCGGATCGAACAGGGTGATCTTCTCGACCTCGCCATCGAACAGTTCGATGCGCAGGGCCTCGCTGTCCGATTCGGCCGGGAACACGTCGATCACTTCGCCACGCACGCGGAACGTACCGCGCTGCAGCTCGTACTCGTTGCGCGTGTACTGCAGCTGGGTCAGGTGGTTGATCAGGTCGCGCTGCTCGATGCGCTCGCCCTTGGACAGGATCAGGCGAAGCGACAGATAGTCTTCCGGCGCGCCGAGGCCGTAGATGGCCGACACGGTGGCCACCACGATCGCGTCCGGGCGCGACAGCAGCGTCTTGGTCGCCGCCAGGCGCATCTGCTCGATGTGCTCGTTGATCGAACTGTCCTTCTCGATGAAGGTGTCCGACGAAGGCACGTAGGCTTCGGGCTGGTAGTAATCGTAGTAGCTGACGAAGTACTCGACCGCGTTGTGCGGGAAGAAAGCCTTGAATTCACCATACAGCTGCGCGGCCAGCGTCTTGTTCGGCGCCATGATCAGCGTCGGCTTCTGCACGTTCTGGATGACGTTGGCGATGGTGTAGGTCTTGCCAGAACCGGTCACGCCCAGCAGCGTCTGCTTGGCGACGCCCGCTTCGAAATTGTCAGTCAGCTTCGCGATCGCGTTGGGCTGGTCGCCCGCCGGTGAATACGGCGAGACGAGTTGAAAACTGTCGCTCATGGTATTGCCAGGTCCCGGGAATGATGATTATAGCGGCCGGTCTGGTGACGGCCGGCTGAGGAAAGCACCGGTCGTCAGGGGAGTGTCTGCCTGATGGTGCCGTACTTCGCCAGGGTCCACCGTTGGAGCCCCGGCCCGAGGAATCTCCGCATGGCCCGTCCGGCTCCACGCAATGCAGGCCTGAGCCTGCCTGAATGCCTCGCAGCGCTGAGCGTTCTGGCCGTAGTGGCCGCGCTCTGCTTTCCCGCCCTCGGCTCGCTGTTGTACAGCCTGCGGGCTGACGCGCTTCGCATGACGCTGCACACAAGTCTCAACCGGGCCCGCTACGAGGCCATCACACGTAGAGAACTCATTGGGGTCTGTGCAAGCGCGGATGGGCTGCAGTGCAGCCCAGACTGGGGCGAGGGCTGGATCATGTACCGCAGTGGCATCCACCGCCGTCCACCGGCCTCAGCTGCAGATGTCCTGGCACACCACCAGGAGCGCAGCGGGCTTCAGCTAAGCGCGCATGGCACCGAAGGTCGGCCGCAACTGTTTTTCCAGGCAGATGGCCGCAGCCCCGGAGCCAATGCAACCCTGCGCATCTGCCACGACGGCCGGCAACTAGGCCAGGTGGTGATCAACAACGGTGGACGCACCCGAAGCACGAGAATCGTGACGCCCACGCCGTGCTGAGTGCTGCATCGCCGCCGTGATGGCAGGCCGTTGCAAAAAACAAAAGCCGCGAATTCTCGCGGCTTCTGCAGGATATGGCGCCCGAAGTTGGACTCGAACCAACGACCCCCTGATTAACAGTCAAGTGCTCTAACCGGCTGAGCTATTCGGGCGGGGAGGCGCATTCTAGACGCTGCATCAGCGAGATGCAACACCCGCACATCCAGCGCCTGCCAGCGCCCCCGGCGGCTACCAGCAACCTGGCACGGTCGCCTCCGCTGGTGTTTTCACACCCGCCTGGTTGATGCTCAGGGTTCCGCACTTGTCCCTGTTCTGACCTGTTGCCGTCGAGGGCGTCGCTGTCACTGTGAATGTCGACTGCGTACCGCTGAAGCTGATCGTGTAGTGGCTGCTGCCACCATCACGTGGCGAACGAGTAAACGGCAACGTGAAACCCGAGTAGGTGTTGTTGACTGTGTGGAAGCGTTCAGCCAGCTGAGTGACTTCCGCGATATCCGCCTTGGCCTGCCCGCGCCTGGATTTTCGGACCTGCTCGTTGTAACTCGGGTAGGCAATGGCGGCGAGGATGGCCACAACTGCCACGACGATCATCAGCTCGATCAGGGTGAACCCGCGCTCGGTGTGTGGTCGACGATCGAGGAAACAGGGGCGTGAATGCATTGAATGCTCCAGAGTCATTGCAGCTGCCGCCAGGACTGGCGGCCGCACGGATAAGGGACGTACAGGGGATCTGCGCCTGACGCGCTCACGGTCATCCAGCACGCCCGATCCTGCGGACCGCTGCCGCTGCTGAGACGCGGAATGACCGCCACCGCCACATCCTTGACCGGCGATGTGCCACCCGTATTGAGGGGCAATGCAGCAGTGCCAGTGCCGACCTGGTCACCAGATGGGGAAACCTTGCGTGCCTGGTCAAGCGCCGGGGCACCCGAGCTGGCCGACAGCCCGAAGAGCCAGTTCGAACCCTCGGTCGAGCACCCGGCCTGCGACTGGTTGGGCACGTAGGTCGGCATGAACACGACACCCGAAACCACTGTAGGATTTCCCACAAAACGTTCGGCCGTCGGCAGGGTAACGGTCCAACCGGACGTTGCTCCCGTCGCAGTGCCAGGACTCAGACCGCGCACGCCATTGTTTGTCGTCACGGTGTAAGGCAGCAGATTGGCCGCGGTGAGCGTCGTAACCGGCTGACCCACACTGAGGTCATTGACTCCATACAAGCTCTGTACCGCCGTGTCGCGCTCATCGCCATTGAACGAGAAACTTCCCGTGCCAAACAGCAGCATGACGCCGTCACCCTGGCCCGCCACCGCGGTCATGCCGCCGATAATTGGCTGACGGTAGGTCAACGTCGTCCCGCTGCTGCTCTCAGTACTTGTGCGCGTGGTGAAGACCGGGCGGGTCACCGTGGCTGCTGTCGACTCAAGATCGAACTTCCAGATGGCACCACGCTGGTCGGCGGCATATACAGTGTCCGCCATGCCGTCGCGACCCCGAAGACGGGACGTGGTGCCGCCGCTGGTCGTTGGAGCGAACCGGTCCACGACCACGATGTTGCCAAGACCATTCGTGCCGGACGGCGCACCCGCGCCCTCCGCAGCCTCGATCATACGCACTGCACCGGAATTCATGTCGACCACGTACAGCACCGCCTTGCCGCTCGCGCTGTTGTAGCCATTGCCGAAAATCGCCTTCCATTCCGTACCACCCGAGGCCGTTCGGGTGGGAACGATCACCGGCTTGCTCAGCACGAAACCAATATTGGCTCGCACGGTCGCATCCAGCGACGGGTTGAGATCATTGATTTCCCACAGGCGGTTTGCGGTATTGAATGATTGCGGGTTGCTGACATTCAGAGCGAACACCGAGCGACCACCCGCACCGGCGGCGCCTACCAGGCCGGTCCCCCAGGTGGAGCCGAACTGCACGTCCGCCACCGTCACCTGCCCGTCGACATAGTACCGGTGCTGGAACTTCTGGTCCCCCTGCTGTGCGGCCACGTAGGGGAACAACAGATTGCCCATGTGCCCCACCGCCGTTGCCGGGATGTAGGCGAACACTTCGTTGCCGCCGGTCGAGTTGGCGACACCGGCCGCGTTGATCCCGCCATCGATGGCATGCAACATGCCGTCGTTTGCACCTACGTACACCATGTGGCGCCGGTTCTGCCTCTTGTTCTCGAGAAAAGCCGCATAGCTGGTGGCCAGCGTCCCACCCAGAGCGCGGTAGCCATAGTCATCCAAAGGCGAACTGACCACCGGGCTGGAGTTGACGATGTCACCGAGCAGTGTCGTACGGGTGCGATAGACGCCATTGCTGAAACGAACTTCGCGCGAGGTTTCACCGCGCAGGTAGGCGACAGCGCTGGCCAGGTCCCCCCCCATATCGGTGATTTCCTTCGGCGAGCAGAATGACATGCCCGCATTGGCAAGCGTCTTGGTGCACAGGTCGGCCAGGCTGAAGTTGGCCGTGCTGAACGCCAACGCCGCATTGCCCTTTCCGGCGACGATATTGCGTGTGCCAGGCGACTGCGTGGCGATACGTGCCGACGCTTCCCAGGCGGCGGTGTACTCGGCAACACGCGTCGTGGCATTGACGCTGACGGTTGACCCGGACAGGCGGCTGAACCAATCGGTGCTCTCGTTGGCCACTTCATAGGTGGGCGTCACCGCCAGCGAGCCGGTACCAATGCGTGCACCCGTCATGGCGATGCTTCCGGACGGAGACGCGCCTGCGTTCACCGACGAAAGAATGCGGCGCATGGCTGCCGTGATTTCAGCAGGCGTGCGCGCATTGATGTACTCACCACGCGTATTTACGCTGGCGTGCCAGATGTCGTCGACCGTGGTGCGGTTGTCATTCTGCGCCGACGGCCAGTTGCCGTAGATCGAAGCGTCGGTGTAGGGGTCCTGGTTCAGATCAGGGTTGTACAGCACGCCACGCGACCCGAGTGTCACGCCATAGAAGTTGATGTGCAGATCGGGGTTGCAGTCCAGCCGGGGACCGGGGCTGGCCGAACATGCGCTCGGGATCGGCACCTGACCGGCCGCCAAGTCAGAACGTAGCGGCGTGTTGTAGTAGCTGGCCGCGATATCGGCCATCGTGCCAGCATTGCCGTCACTGAAGGGAGCGCCCATTCCCCCGTCATTGTTGGTCGAAGACGGCGTGCCGCCGTTACTGAATCCATCGGTAAACAGCATGATGGCATTCTTCTGGCAGGACAGCTTTACCGGTGCGTTGGCATCAGTGCGTTTGAACTGGAGACCCGCTGCGTTCACCGCTTGGCGGTTGGGAGTACCACCACTTGCGGTGAGCGAAATCATGTTGTCATACAGCAGCTGCTTGTCCGTCGCGGTGCCCATGTTGTACATGGTCAGGCGTTTGCCTGCCGATGTAGAACTGTCGAAGGACCCGTGCTGGTTGATGCGGAAGTAGCCAACGTTCATGTTCTCGACCTGCGCCATTGAAAGCGTCATGCCGGCAATCATCGAACGGTTGCGGTTGCCGTAATAGGCAAACCAGTTGGCGAAATTGCGAAGAGCCTCGGAATCACCGGACGGAATCGTGTACTTCCACATCGCGCAGTTGGTGCCACACGCGTTGTCCACCTTGACCCGACTGCTGCCTGCGTATGCATTGGTCGCGCCGTCCAGCTGGGGATACGCATCGTTGTTGCTGGTGTAAGGCAGGAAGAATGTGGCTGGCCAGTAGCGCATGTACACATTGGCCGCACCCTGGTCCCAGGTGTAATCGCTCTGGAACTCGTAGGTGATGTTGCCGTATATGAAGCGCTGGCCTGCCGGAATCACCATGCCGTTCTGCATCCGGAAGGTGTCGGTGGTGCTCAGGTAGTTGCTGGCCAGGTTGACCGTTGTACCCGGACTGCGCGGATCGATCGGCGTGTTGCTTGTACTTACGTCACCGTAGCTCGCCTTGTTGCGGTTGACCCATGGCGCGTAACGGACGCTGGGATCGAAGTAGGCTGGGTTGTAGCGGGACGAGCGCGCAAAGCCAAGCGTATCAATCGGCGGGATGCCATACCAGTTGGTACCGGCGCGCGTACCGGGCAGCACGTACTGGTAATCGCAGTTTCCGGAGGTGTACAGGTTTCCGCTCGCGTCAAAGAAGCTGCGACGGGTGGTGTTCCAGCAGCCTTCACCGTCGGCGCCGGGGAACTGCGTCTGGAATGTCATCGAACCGGAGTCATCCACCGCCATGATGAACGACGGCGTGACCGGGACCTGGATGTTCAGCGGCGCCTGCGCCAGCACACCCTGCCCCTGCGCGGCGAACAGCGAATAGATCAGCGCGCCAGTGCCCAGCGCAACGGCAACGCCGCTGCCAGCAATGATCTTGGTCTTTCGGCTTGCCATGGCAGCCATCCTCAGAGCTTGAATACAGTGTCGATGGCAACGGCCGACGTGCCGGTATCGGTACTACTGCCGGCGTCGGATGCATAGGCCGAAATCTGGTAGATCGGGGTGGCCACATCGGTCGGCCGACCCATATCAAGCGAGGCTTCGCCTTGAATACAGCTTTCAATCTGCCGCACCTTCACCTCCTGGCCATCGCCAATGCGCCGTGCTGCAGCCCACACCGACGGATCGAAGCCGTCGTCGCAGGTGCGTTCGATGGAAGCGGAGGTCAGCGTACCGGTCGCACCGGCCGTATCGTCACGGTTGGCGAGCGCCTCGATCTGTGATTCCGTGGTGCGGACCGCCTGTTCGCTACGCTGGAAGGCGACATTCACCGCGCGGTAGTTGGACGCCATCTTTTCCTGCATGTTCGCTACCTGCATCCCCGCGATACCGAGTAGCGAGAGCAGGATGAGCATGATCAGCGCGACATAGAGGACGGCTCCGCGCTGCGATCGCGGGGCACCCATCGAAACAGGAGGTCGGCGTCTCATGACTTAGTTCCCGAAGAGTCGATTGCGTAGAGCCACCGACATTTCGTAGGTGGCGCGATAGCGGTTATCCGGCGTGGAAGCATTGGTGAAACTGACCCCCAGCACACCTGGTACCGCGGTAGTCTCCGTCGGCTGTGCCGAGGCGGCAGGCTGCGGACTGCGCGCCAGCAGGCCCACCTGGACCATCCCGACGCGGCGCCAGGCGCCCACCGCAGCCGACGTGGTGGCGGTACTGACAAGACTGGCCGGCTGCTGCCCGGTTATCCTGCCTGCCGGCGGTTGCAACAGCCCGATGGTGGCGTTCTGGTCCAGGCCATACAGGAACTGCAGGCTCTCGATGCCCTCCACCAGTTCTTCACCGGAGCCGAAAGCCCCGGAGGCGCCCGCTCGGGCGCGGAACAGCGAAGGCTGGGACGGCGTCGCGCCGTTGTTGGCTACGTAGTACACCATCGCTTCGGCACGATAGACCATGGTCACCGCATTGTTGGCAGCGTAGCGGGACAGATTGGTGTTCGTAGCAGTGATGGTGCTGCCTGACAGTGTGCCCGCAAAGATATCCACCCCGCTGCAGTCACCGACCGCGAACAGCGAAGGAGAACCAGTCAGACCGGCTGTCAGACGGGCCGCAGCGGTCGTGCTGATGGTGAGGGTGGAGTCGGTACCGGGGGTAATGGTGAGCACCGGCGCACCTTCCGGGGCCAGGTAACGCAGCACCAGCACGTCACTGCCGCCACGCGGCGCAGGGGAAAGGTTGGCGATGCTCGACGGAGGCGTTGTCAGGCCCGCCCAATTGGCCCCGAGCGCCAGTGAGCCCCCTGGCGCGGTACCCGGCGCGTCATAGCCTTGGATGGGAATGTTGAAATCCACAGCAGACCCGGATCCGGGCGTGACACCAGCCAGGTTGATCCGGATCGCGTCGTTGGAGCGGACGATATGCGCCTGATCGTTCACGCAGCCCATGTGCCCAGCCATGCGGATATCGCGTTCGAGGAAGTCCACCGCGAATCGCGCATTTTCCTGTGTCCGGGCTACGCCCTCGGATAACCGCGAGGCCGAGCGCGAGGCCAGGAATATCTGCACCACAGCCAGCATGAGGATCAGACCGATGACCATGGCGATCATCAGTTCCACCAGTGACAGACCGCGCATGGCGCGCAGCGGGGAATGAAAACCGGGGCGGGGAGTCATAGACGGGTGACCAGCGTGAAGGTGGTGGTGGTATCCGGAGCGGTCTTGTCCCAGCGCTGGTCTCCCCAAGCGATGCCTACCGTTACCACGCCGTTGTTGATGTTCACGTTTGCCGCAGCCTTGTCACCCAGTGTCTTGACGACCTGACACCGCCAACGGGCGATGTTCTGTGCTTGAGTGACAGAGGTGCCGGTTGGCCAGGCACAGGGGCCATCGGATGCGGCTACGCTTCCGGCGGCGAAAGAGGCGGTCGCATAGGCGCCGCCATTGAGGGTATCGCTGCGCTGGACCCGCATCAGATCGATCAGGTCGTAGGCAAGGTTGGTCGCCTGGGTGCGGTAGTTCGCGCTCTGCACGAAGCGGACATTCATCGTCTGCAGCAAGGCGAAGCCCAGCAGGCCAAAGCCGAGGATAAGCAGAGCGATCAGCACTTCCAGCAGGCTGAAGCCCCGCTGGCGGCGGGGACGCACACCATATGCGCGACGCATCATGAGCAGGTGTCCTGTAGCACCCGGACCTGTCCGGAGAGATTGACCGTCAGGGTCCGGCGTGGCTCCCCCGGCTTGCAGGCGCTGGGCGTGATGATGATGGACTGGTTGGCGGTGGCGCGACTGCGACCGCGGCTGTCGAAGATGAAGCCGCTGCTGGCGGAAGCCGCACTGGTCACGGTCAAGGCCGGCCGGATCTGCACAAAGCGCAGCACCGTGTCTCCGCCTCCGAAAGTGCCGTCGCCATCGAGGTCGCCGTAAGCCATCAGCCCGTCCCCCCAGGAACCGTCGCAGGCCGAGCCAGAGGTACTCGCACACACCCCAGCACCGCGATTGTTGCGCAGCCCTTCACTTCGGGCCAACGCAAACAGGCCCAGTACCTCGTTGTTCGCACTGGCAACCTGATTGTTACGCATGACGCCACGGAAACTCGGAAAAGCGATGGCCACGAGCACGGCCAGCACGGCAATCGTGATCATCAACTCGACCAGCGTGAAGCCCTTGGACCGGCGCAGTGACATGGAACGCTCCCCAGCGTGTTGGTGGCCACGATGGCGCACCCGGGTGCCGCCGGCAAGCGGCGGCAGGATGAACGGTCAGAACGGGGCGACGGGCGTCAAAGCGTTGACACGCCCTGCCCTTCCGGCAGCTGCCGGAAGGGGTCGGAGCCCCTTCGGGGATCCGACCCCGGGCAGCCGGTCAGGCCAGCACCTGGTAGCAGGGCTGGTACTCACCGGAGATCTTCATCCGGCGCTGCTCGACGAAGGCACGCAGCAGCGCGTCCAGGGCCTGCATCATGTCGGCGTCGCCATGGATCTGGAACGGCCCGAACTCCTCGATGCGGCGCATGCCGTCTTCCTTCACGTTGCCGGCCACGATGCCGGAGAACGCCCGACGCAGGTCGGCCGCCAGCGCGTGCGGGGCGCGGCCGTGGTGCAGGTCCAGCGCGGCCATCGCCTCGTGGGTCGGCACGAACGGCTGCTGGTACTCCCACGGGATCTCGATGGACCAGTTGAAGAAGAACGAATCCTTCTGCGCCAGGCGGTGCTCGCGCACCTGCTTGATGCCGCTGGCCATCTTGCGGGCCACCGCCACCGGGTCACCGATGATGATCTCGTAGCGCTCGGCCGCGGCATCGCCCAGGGTCAGGCGGATGAACCGGTCGATCTGCTCGAAGTACGGCGCGGCCACGGTCGGGCCGGTCAGGATCAGCGGGAACGGCAGGTCCTTGTTCTCCTCGCGCAGCAGGATGCCGAGCAGGTACAGGATCTCTTCGGCCGTGCCGACGCCGCCGGCGAACACGATGATGCCGTGGCCGATGCGGACGAAGGCCTCAAGGCGCTTCTCGATGTCCGGCATGATGACCAGGTGGTTGACGATCGGGTTCGGCGACTCGGCGGCAATGATGCCCGGCTCGGTCAGGCCGATGTAGCGGGTGACCGTCTTGCGCTGCTTGGCATGGGCGATCGTAGCGCCCTTCATAGGGCCCTTCATCGCGCCCGGGCCGCAGCCGGTGCAGATGTCCAGGCCGCGCAGGCCCAGCTCGTAACCGACCTGCTTGGTGTACAGGTACTCGTCGCGGCCGATCGAGTGGCCGCCCCAGCAGACCACCAGGTTCGGGTCGCCCGGGTTGAGGATGCGCGCGTTGCGCAGCAGGCCGAACACCGCGTTGGTGATGCCTTCCGAGGATTCCAGCTCGGCCGCGTAGGCCGGGCCCATCTCGATGGCCATGTAGGCCAGGTCGCGGACCACCGCGAACAACAGCTCGGCCACGCCGCGGATGATCTCGCCGTCGACGAAGGCCATCGCCGGGGCGTTGACCAGGTCGATGCGCACGCCGCGATCCTGCTGCGCCACCTGGATGTCGAAATCGGGGTAGAGATCACGCGCCGCGCGCGGATCGTCCGAGGCACTGCCACTGGTCAGCACCGCCAGCGCGCAGCGGCGCAGCAGCTCGTGCATGCCGCCACCGGAGGCATCGCGCAGGCGCGCGACCTCGGCCCGCGAGAGCACATCCAGCCCACCGCGCGGGTAGATCCGCGCATCCTGCACCGGCAGCGCGCGGGCTGCCTTTTCGTTCGTCGTCATATCCAACTTTTCGCTTCCTTCAAGGTTTCCGACTGTACTGCCGCCCCCTTAAAAAGCAAAACGGCCGGGAAACCCGACCGTTGGATAGGTGCTGCCCGCGTTCGCCATTCCGGGACCGCCAGGCGGCGCAGTGCGCCGTGCACGAGAGCGGATGCTACGCCCCCGCCCGCACGCCCGCAAGGACTTTCGCCTGAACGGAAAACGGCCGGGTTTCCCCGGCCGTTTCCGTGTGCAGCAACTACGTCAGTTCATCAGAACTGGTAGCGGAAGCCCAGCTGGACCGACCACTGCGAAACACCGACGTCGAAGCCGTCCGCGTCGTTGTTGGCCACCGCCGGCTCGTCCGCGCCGCGGAAGTTGTACACGTACTTGCCGTCCTTGATGCCCTGCAGGCTGGCGACGCGGGCATCAGCAAAGAAGCCGTAGTCGTAGATGTTGCCCCACTTCTTGTTCAGCATGTTGCCGACGTTCTGGATGTCGAGCCAGATTTCCGACTTGTGGCCCTTCATGAAGCCCGGCAGCTGCTGGCTGACGCGGATATCGAAGGTGTTGATCCAGCCGGTGCGGAAGCCGTTGGCCGGAGCATAGCTGCCTGCGTACTTCGCCAGCTGCGGGTTGTTGGCCAGCCATTCGTAGAACGACTTCTCCATGGCCGCATCCGGAGTGAAGGTGCTGCCCGACAGGGTGCCGAACAGCACCTCACCCGGGTTCGGGACGTAGAACAGATCGTTTGCGGAACGGCTGTCGCCGTTGGCGTCGTTCACGTAGACGTAGCTGTACGGACGACCACTGCGACCTTCGTACACCAGGCCCACCTTGGTTTCGTAGTCGCCGAAGAACTTGTGCTTCCAGTTCAGCGAGCCCGACAGGCGGTCGCGGATCTGGTAGCGCGAGGTGTTCTCGGTTTCGCTGTTGGCGTTGAAGGCGTACTGGTAGCCCCAGCCCGAGCTGGCGGTGGAGCTGGTCAGCGAACCGACTTCGGTCGCGTCGGTGTAGGTGTAGCCCAGGTTCCAGGACCAGTCACTGGCTTCCGACCACGGCTTGCTCAGCGACACAGTGAACTGCGAGGTGCGGCCCTTGTCGGTGTTGGCGATTTCGTACACGGAATCGTAAGCACCGTTGCGCCCGAAGCGCGCATCGTTGTTTGTCCAGGCGTTGTTGTTGCGCGACACGGCGTAGTACAGCTCACGGCCGTCCGGACCCAGCTGCTGCACCGGACCCAGGTTAAGGTTCCTGTAGTACAGCGCGTCCTTGACCTTGGTGACCAGCAGTTCAGCCGAGGCCACGATGCCATTCCACGGCAGCTCGTGGTCGAAGGCCAGGTTGGCCTTGTAGACCGACGGCATGTTGAAGTCGCTGCCGACGAAGTTGACGTTCTGGCGGTTCGAACCCGGGGTGGTCGGGACCGGCTGGCTGTCTTTGTTCGGGCTGAACGGCAGCGCCGGGTTGTAGGCGTTGTTGGTATAGACCGAATTGTTGAAGCCGGTCGCCGAGTAGCTGTTGCTCAGCCACACCTGCGGGGCATCCCCCTGGAACAGGCCCACGCCACCGCGCAGCTGGGTCGGGCGCTCGCTGTCGAAGGTGTAGTTGAAGCCGAAGCGCGGCTGCACCAGGAACTTGTTGCTCAGGACCTTGCTGTTGTCATTGCCGAAGAAGGCCGACGCCGCAGCGTTGTAGGCCGGGGCCGGGCTGGTGTCGGCACGGTCCGCACGCACACCCATGGTCAGGGTCAGGTTGCTGTTGACATACCAGGTGTCCTGCACGAACAGGGCCAGGTTGCTGTACTTGTAGTCAGCCGGAATCGAACCCGGGGTCCGTTCCGGATTGTAGTTGTAGGTGCTCCAGATACCGTTGGCGAAGTTGTCCAGGCCAAAGAAGGTATAAGCACCCCAGGAGCTGGCGCCGAAGTAGTTGTAGATGTCGTTGGTGTCGTACGACGCGCCAAACTTGACGTCGTGGTCACCCAGGGTCAGGGTGCCGGCGGCGTAATAGTTCCACGCCTTGGTCTGCAGGATGTTGTTCTGCGAGTTGACTTCGGTACCGAGGTACAGCGAGTCACCGGTCGGCGCAGCCTGGGTACCCTGGAAGTAGATGCGGATGCTCGGCGCGTCGGTGGACACATTGCGGATCGCCGAGTACTCGCGGTACGAAGCCTTCAACTCGGTCGAGAAGTTGTCGGTCCAGTCGCTGAACAGCTGCGCGACGTAGCTCTCGTTGGTCTTGTCGTGCTGGTACCAGTACGAGCTCAGCGAGGCCGAGCTGGTGGTCATGCCGTTGATGCGCAGCTTGCTCTGGTCGATCTTGCTGTAACGGAAGTTGGCGCGGTGGTTGTCGCTGATGTTCCAGTCGAGCTTCAGCGCGTACTCTTCCATCTCGGTGTCGCCATTGCTTTCCAGGCCACCGGCGTTGATCCCGTAGCCCTGGGCGATCTGCTGCGCGCGGGTCACGTCGGCCAGGGTGAACTGCGGGTTGGCCTTGCCCAGCGCGGTGCCGCTCAGGTCAGCACCCGGAGCGGCCTGCTCGAACTTCTCGTAGTTGGCGAAGAAGAACAGCTTGTCCTTGATCAGCGGACCACCCAGGGTCATGCCGTAGGTCTTTTCCTTGGTGAAGCCCTTGAACGGCTGGCCTTCCGGGTTGTCACCGAACCAGTCGCCGTCACGGTAGGTGCCGTAGACCGAACCGTGGAATTCGTTGGTACCGGACTTGGTCACCGCGTTGACGGTGGCGCCGGCGGCGGCAGCGATGCTGACGTCGTAGTTGGACAGGTTGATGTCCAGCGCTTCGATGGCTTCCATCGCGACCGGCTGGCGGCGGGTCGGCATGTTGTTGCCTTCCAGGCCGAAGGTGTCGCTGGCCGAGACGCCGTCGATGTTGATCGAGTTGAAGCGCGGGTTCTGGCCACCGGCCGAGATCGAGCCCGAGGCGCGGTCGATGAAGGTCACGCGCGGATCAAGGCGCATCAGATCCTGGATGTTGCCGCCGATGGACGGCGCAACTTCGATCTGCTGCTGGCTGAGGTTGGTGCCCGAGCCCATCTTGGTGGCGCTGAACACTTCCGAGCCACCGCCGACGGCGGTGACCTGCACGGTGTCCAGGTTGGTGGCAGCAGCCAGGTCACCGGCCAGGGTGGCGTTGATGGTGCCGGTCTGGTTCACGCCCAGGTAGACGCCATCTTCGGTCTTGGTGCCTTCGCCGGGCTTGGTGATGGTGATCGAGTACGGACCACCCACGCGCAGGCCGCGGGCGTTGTAGCGACCGGCCGCATCGGTGGTGGCACGCGAAACCGTGCCCGACTCGGTGTGGGTGATGGTGACTTCAGCGCCGGCGACGGGCTGGCCCGCGCGGGAGATCACCTGGCCGCCGACACCGGCAGAGGTGCTCTGGGCGAAGGCGGGGGCGGCGGCAAGTGCAGCCACGAGACCAAGGGTAAGCTTGGACATCCGGAGTGGGTGGGTCATTTTTCGGTAGCCTCGATGCGAGTTGGCGATGGCGGAAAAAAAGCGCATCCAGCCAGCCTTGCGGGCGGCTGACTGGACATTTATCTGGGGTTCCCTACCGTGAACGGCAGCTGCCGCAACGGTTAACACTAGATTAACACGCTACGCCTGCAATGTGACGGTTGTGCGACAAACGGCACGGGATCGCAACCCGATCGTGACGGAACCTTCATTCCGTCTTATCGCTCAGTTAACTGGCGACAGCAGTATGACTGGCGTCAAGTACCTGCCCGCGCCACGGGGAACCGGCTGCCGAAAGCAGCACAACGGCCGCAGCGGCGGCCTTTTCCGGGCTCTTGGCGGCCGGGTCCTGGTCAACTGAATAGGCGCGGGCCCGCAGTGCGGTGCGCAGTGGCCCCGGATACAGGCCGCTGACCCGGACCGTGGTACGGCCCAATTCATCGTGCAGGCTGGTGATCAGCCCGCGCAGCCCGTGCTGGGCCACGCCATAGCCGCCCCAGTAGGCCTGCCCCACCCTTTCAGGGGCATCAACAGCGAACACCATCGATGCATCGTCGCGCTGCTTCAGCAGCGGCAGGCAGGCCTGGGCCAGCCAGGCCGGGGCGGTCAGGGTGACGTGCACGGCGCGGGCGAAACTGGCCGGGTCGGCCAACTCGAAAGGGGTCAGGCCGGGAAAATGCGCGGCGCAGACCAGCAGGCCGTCCAGCCGCCCCAGCTCACGTTGCAGGGCCTGGGCCAGCTCGGCATAGTCGTCGGGGCCGGCACCTTCCAGATCCAGCGGATACAGCAGGGGCTCCGGGCCCACGGCCTGCACCTGGGCGTAGACACGGTCCAGCCGCCGCGGCTTGCGGCCCATCAGCACCACGGTGGCCCCGGCTTCGGCGGCCGCGATGGCCGCGGCACCGCCCAGCCCACCACCGGCACCGGCGATCAGGACCACGCGATCCTGCAGGGGACGGCCATCGAGCGCCGCACCGGTCGCCGACATCGATGGCCAGGCACTCATCCCTGGGAGGCCTCTTCGACGATGCGCTTGAGCTCGCCGGCTTCGAACAGCTCCATGACGATGTCGCAGCCGCCGATCAACTCCCCGTTGATGAACAGTTGCGGGAACGTCGGCAGGTTGGAGAAGCGCGGCAGGTTGGCGCGGATCTCCGGTTCCTCCAGCACGTTGACCGTGCGCAGGGCGACGGCACCGGCGGCCATCAACGCCTGCACGGCCCGGCTGGAAAAGCCGCACATCGGGTATTGCGGGGTGCCCTTCATGAACAGCACGAGCGGGTAACGATCCACCTCGGCCTGGATTTGCTGCATTACCGCCACACCTCACTCCTTGCTTCGCCGGACAAACCGACCGCAGTGGTCGGCTAGACTGCCCACGGTAGCCGCCATTGTAATCCGATGGAACCGGCTGCCGCCGTCCCCTTGCCACGAACCTGTCCATGCCCGTCGAATTGCCTGCCCTGCCCTACCTTTCCGGCTCCCTGCAGCCGCACCTGTCCGCGCAGAGCGTGGAACTGCACCACGGCCGCCATCATCGCGCCTACGTGGATGCGGTCAATGCCGCCATCGTCGGTACCGAATGGGAAGAAGCGCCGCTGGAGGAGATCGTCCGCCAGGCCCAGGGCACGCTGTTCGATGCCGCAGCCCAGGCCTGGAACCACGGTTTCTACTGGCAGTGCCTGCGCCCGCGGGGCGGCGGCGAGCCGCAGGGCCGGCTGGGTGAGCTCATCAAGCGCCAGTTCGGCGATGGGCAGCGCCTGCGCGAGGAATTCAACCGCGCCGCGCTGGGGCTGTTCGGCTCGGGCTGGGTCTGGCTGGTGCAGCACCCCGGTGGCCAGCTCGGCATCCAGGCGACCCGCAACGCGGGCACGCCGCTGACCGGCGAGAGCACCCCGCTGCTGTGCTGCGATGTGTGGGAACACGCGTATTACACCGACTACCAGAATGAGCGTGCGCGCTATCTGGAAGGATTCTGGCAGCTGGTCAACTGGGAATTCGCCGAGAGCCAGCTGCGCTGAGGCGCCTGCCGGCATCGCGATCCGCCGGGCATGGCCCGGCGCTACCGGGGTTGCGATCCGCCGGGCACGGCCCGGCGCTGCCGGCATCGCGATCCGCCGGGCATGGCCCGGCGCTACCGGGGTTGCGTGCCGCTGGGCACGGCCCGGCCCTACCGGCATCGCGATCCGCCGGGCATGGCCCGGTGCTACTGGGGTTGCGTGCCGCCGGGCATGGCCCGGCGGCACGTTAACGGCGCAGCGCGTGCACCACAGGCGCCACCTGGTCCTGGCGGTCCAGCTCCAGGCCGACCTGCAGCAGTGCATCGGCCAGCGCATCGGCATCATCATCACGCAGCGTGGCATGGCCGACCTTGCGGCCGTCGCGCGGCTGCTTGCCGTAGTCATGCCAATGGCCACTGGCCTGGCCCAGTATCGGCGCCGGATCGGGCATCGCGCCCAGCCAGTTCAGCATGCAGGCATGGCCCAGCATGCGGGTGCTGCCCAGCGGCAGGCCCAGCACGGCGCGCAGGTGGTTCTCGAACTGCGAGGTCTCGCTGCCTTCGATGGTCCAGTGGCCGGAGTTGTGCACGCGCGGTGCCATCTCGTTGGCCAGCAGCTCGCCATCGCGGCAGAACAGCTCCAGCGCGAATACGCCCACGTAGCCCAGATGCTCGGCCACGCGGCGCGCGTAACCAATCGCCGCCTCATGCTCGGCATCGGACAGCACGGCCGGGGCCACGCTGGCCGACAGCACGCCATCGACATGCCAGTTGCCGGTGACCGGCCAGGCCTGGAAGCTGCCGTCGCGGCCGCGCACGGCGACCACGCTCACTTCGCGCTGGAAGGCGACGAAACCCTCGAGGATCAGGCCGGTGCGCTCGACCTGGGCGCCGAGGGCGTCCCATGCGGCGTCGATATCGGCCTCGCTGCGCAGGCGGAACTGACCCTTGCCGTCATAGCCGAGGCGACGGGTCTTGAGGATGCACGGCAGGCCGAATTCGGCAGCCTTCGCGGCCAGTTCGTCGCGGCTGCGGATATCGGCGAAGGCCGGCAGCGGAATGCCCAGCTGCTGGAACAGGGTCTTTTCGCTCAGCCGGTCCTGTGCGACAGCCAGCGCCGACGGCGGCGGGTAGACCGGCACCTGGTCGGCCAGCCACTGCGCGCTGTCGGCTGGCACGTTCTCGAAATCGAAGGTGACCACGTCGACCTTGGCGGCAAACTCGATCAACGCCTTGCGATCATCGAACGCCGCCACGGTGAGCGGCGCCAGCGGGCGGCTGCAGGCGTCGGCCGCCGGGTCGTACAGCTCGAAGCGCAGCCCCAGCGGCGCACCGGCCAGGACCATCATGCGGGCGAGCTGTCCGCCGCCCAGGATGCCGACGGTCAGGCTCATCGGCGCGGATCGTCGTGGGCCATGACATCTTCGGTCTGGCGGGTGCGGAAGGCTTCCAGCGCCTGACCGATGGACGGCTGGTCGCTGGCCAGCATCGCCGCGGCAAACAGCGCCGCGTTGGATGCACCCGCATTGCCGATGGCGAAGGTGGCGACCGGAATGCCGGCCGGCATCTGCACGATCGAAAGCAGCGAATCCATGCCGTTGAGGGCCTTGGACTGCACCGGCACGCCCAGCACCGGCACGGCGGTCTTGGCGGCGATCATGCCAGGCAGGTGCGCAGCCCCGCCGGCACCGGCGATGATCGCGCGCAGGCCGCGCGGGCCCGCCTCTTCTGCATAGCTGAACAATACGTCTGGGGTGCGGTGGGCGGAGACCACCTTCACTTCGAACGGAACACCCAGGGCTTCAAGCTTCTGGGCGGCGTGCTGCATGGTTTCCCAGTCGGAGCGGGAACCCATGACGATGCCGACAAGCGGCGCGATCGGGTTGGGGGTCATTGGCCGTCACCTGCCTTAAAGACGTATTCTAGCCGTCTTCCACGCAAGACGAAGAACCATGGATCGCAAGCTGCTTGACCTGCTGGTGTCGCCGGACACCCGCCAGCCCCTGTCCCTGCTGGATGGCAAGGGCCTGGAAGCCCTCAACAAGGCCATTTCCGCCGGTTCGGTCAACAAGGCCGACGGCAACCCGCTGGCCCAGCCGCTGCGCGAAGCGCTGGTCACCCGCGACCGCAAGCAGGTATTCCGGGTCGACGACGGCATTCCGGTGCTGCTGGCCGAAGAGGCCATCCCGACCGCGCAGATCGCCGACTTCCCCGCCGCATGACCGCCCTGCCGACGCCGGATGCGGCCCTCGTCGCGGCCGATGTCGCCCGCGCGTTGGCCGAGGACCTGGGCAGCGGTGACGTCACCGCCGCCCTGCTGCCCGACCAGGCCGACAGCGCCTACCTGCTGTGCAAGCAGGATGATGCCGTGATTGCCGGCCGGCCCTGGTTCGACGCCACCCATCGCGCACTCGACCCGGACGTGCGCATCGAATGGCGCGTGGCCGAGGGCGACCGCGTCGCCGCCGGCACCGTGCTGGCCCTGCTGCACGGGCGCAGCCGCAGCCTGGTCAGCGCCGAGCGCACCTCGCTGAATTTCCTGCAGACCCTCTCCGGCACCGCCACCACCACCGCCCGCTACGTGGCTGCCGTGGCCGGCACCGGCACGCGCATCCTCGATACCCGCAAGACCCTGCCCGGCCTGCGCATGGCGCAGAAGTACGCGGTGCGCTGCGGCGGCGGTGACAACCACCGCTTCGGCCTGTACGACACGGTGATGCTGAAGGAAAACCACATCCGCGCCGCCGGCTCGCTGCCTGCTGCCGTGGCTGCCGCGCGCCGGCAGTGGCCGTCGTTGCCGCTGGTGGTGGAGGTGGAGGACCTGGACCAGCTGCAGCAGGCACTGGATGCCGGCTGCGAGCGCATCCTGCTGGACGATTTCGATGCCGCGCTGCGCCGCGAGGCCGTGCGCATCACCGCCGGCCGCATTCCGCTGGAAGTCTCCGGCAGTGTCGGCCTGGACGGATTGCGCGCGATTGCCGGGGACGGCGTGGACTGCATTTCCATCGGCGGCCTGACCAAGCACGTGCAGGCCATCGACCTGTCGCTGAAGCTGGGGCCGCCGCCGGGCTGAGGCCTGCAGGACCTGCACGCGCTTCGCGCGATGAGCCGAGCATAGGCTCGGCTCTCCGCCACGCGCGGAGGCCTTCACGATTCGGCTACGCCTGCCTCTGCGACGCTGCGGCCATCCCCCACAGGAGCCGCGCATGCGCTGGATGCTGTTGACTGCCTGCCTGCTGCTGGCCGCCGCGCCGCTGTCAGCCGCCGCCGCCGAAGCCTGCGACGTGCCACCCCGCTTCGGCCTCAGTCCGCTGGCGATCTCCATCCGCAATGCCGCCTGCAACGAACACCGGCTCTGGTACCGCCCCTTCATCGACCGCGAAGGGCGCGCAGCCAGCCTCAGCGTCACCGAAGCGGAGAACGAGAACCTGGCTGACAACGGCCTGATCGCCTGGCAGCGCGTGGCCAGCTACTGGCGCGACAGCGGCACGCTCAATGCGATGGGCAGCATTCCCGGTGCCAGCAGCTGCCTGGCGCCGCTGGGCACGCGCTACACCGACAGCGACTGCCGCGCCTTCCTGGTCGACAACCCGTGGTCGGCCGCGTTCATTTCCTGGGTGATGACCCGCGCCGGCGTGCCGGGCTTCACTACTTCGCCGCGACATATCGACTACATCCGCGCCGCCCACCAGGCGGGGCCGTCCGGCGTGCCGTACCGGCTGGTGGATCCGGCCACGGCCAAGCCTGCACCGGGCGACCTGCTGTGCTTCCTGCGCGACCGCAGCAGCACGCTGAGCTACAGCGGGCTGCTGAAGGCGCTGGGCAACGGCTCGGTCGGCAACTGGAAATCGCATTGCGAAGTCGTGGTGGCGGCCAACCTCGGCGGCGACCAGACCCTGTACCTGGTGGGCGGCAACGTGATGAACACCGTGGCCATGCGCCTGCTGCAGCTGGACCGCACGGGCCTCATCCAGCTGCCGCCAGCGCGCGATCGCAGCAGCAGCGGCATCGACCCCAGCTGCACGCCCGGCCGCGAGGACGAATGCAGCTTCAACCGCCAGGACTGGGCGGCACTGCTGCAGCTGACGGCTCCGGCATCGCGGGTAGCCAAGAACGGACAATGAGCAAGGTGGCTTGATCCGCTGCGCGTTCGCCGCCATCTTTGCGGGATCGACCCTGCACGCGTGACGCCATGCCTACCCTGTTGTTGCTGCTGATTGCCGGCGGCATCGTCTATTTCTTCTGGAACGCCGCGCGTTCGGCCGCCGAACGTGCCATCGAACTCGGCCGCAATGCGTGCCGCGCCGCCGACGTGCAGTGGCTGGACCAGGCGGTGCACGCCACCGGCATGCGCCTGTCGCGTGGCGAGGATGGGCGGCTCGGCTTCGAGCGCACCTTCAAGTTCGAGTATTCCTATGACGGCATCGATCGCCACCTCGGCCGCATGGTGCTGCGCGGCGACCAGCTGGTGTCGTTCACCGGCCCGGGTGCGGCGCGGATCAGCCAGATCCGCGCGGATGTGGAAGACGCAGAGGACATCTAAGCGATAACGACGTGCCGACCAACGGTCGGCACCTATCCCTTATTTGACAACGCGCAGCGTCGGGCGGCCCTTCGGTGGCGGCGTGGTCGGCGGCCGGTCGTCCGGCGGCGTGTCATCCGACGGGGTCTCGCCTTCGTGCAGCAGCTCGTCGCTGGTCGGTGCCGGTTCGGTGCCCGGGATATCGTCCGGCAGCGCCATGCCCTGCCCGGTCTCGCGTGCGTACACGGCCAGCACCGCACTGATCGGCACCTGCACCGGATAGCTGGTACCGGAGAAGCGGGCCGAGAAGCTCACCATCTCGTTGTTGATCATCAGCTGCACCACCGCGCGCTCGGCGATGTTGAGCACCACTCGGCCATCCTTCACCGCCGAAGGCGGCACCTGGACGCCGGGAACGCCGGCATCGACCAGGATGTGCGGGGTCAGCTGGTTGTCGTTGATCCATTCCACCAGCGCCCGCAGCAGGTACGGGCGGTGGCTGGTCATGTGGAAGAAGTCGTCGGTCATGCGTGAAGTGTACGCGCCCGACGCCCCTGCCGGGGCGGATCGCCTGCACGCTGGTGGGCATGCAGACGGAATGCGCCCGCCGGACTCAGCCCGGCAGGTCGCGCAGCTTCTTTTCCTGGTCGGTCAGGCTGCGGACGAAACCGGGGTGGCGGAAGATGCGGTTGCCGTAATCCTCGATGGCCTTGCCATCCTTGGGCAGCGGCACGTCCAGCGACTGCAGCCGCCAGATGATCGGCGCCATCGCGCAGTCAGCCAGGCTCATTTCCGGGTTGAGGAAGAACTTGCTGGCCTTGAACAGCGGCAGCGAGGCGGTCAGCAGTTCCTTCAGCCTTTTGCGGCCAGCTTCGGCCTGGGTCTTGTTGCCCAGCTGGATGGCCTGCACCTGCGGCACCCAGTCGTGCTCGATGCGCAGCATGGCCAGGCGGATGCGCGCACGCGAGAGCGGATCGACCGGCATCAGCGGCGGATGCGGGTAGCGCTCGTCGAGGTACTCGCTGACCACCGAGGCGGCGTACAGGACCAGCTCGCGCTCGACCAGGGTCGGCACCGAGTGGTAGGGATTGAGGTCGATCAGATCTTCAGGCGGGTTCTGCGGGTCGACAGGAACAGAGTCATAGCTGACCCCTTTGGCCGCCAGGACCAGGCGGACCCGGTGGCACAGGACATCATCGTTCGAGGAAAACAGCGTCAGTGTATTGCGCATGCGTACGCTCGCCGCCATCAAAGGCTCTCCCACGACAGGAGACCGCCTGCCGCATCGGCGCCACCAGCACCGTGCTGGCGGTCGACTCCTCCCCGAGTGTGCAACCCGGCATCGCAAAAGCCAATAGGCTTTGCGTCGTGCCGGCAGCAGAATCAGTGCACGTCCTTCCAGTATTCCTTTTTCAGCAGGTACAGCAGGAAGGTCAGCAGGGCCAGGAACAGGATCACCCACACGCCCAGCTGCTGGCGCTTCAATGCGGCTGGTTCACCGGCGTACTCAAGGAAGTTGGTGATGTCCCTCACGGCCTGGTCGTACTGCCCGGCATCGACATTGCCCGGCGTTTCCAGGCGCAGCCCGGTGACCGGCGGATCCATGCCCGGCGCCTCGGCCTTGCCATGCACCGCGTGCTGCAGGCCCTGCATCTCCCACAGCGGGTTGGGCATGGATGCGTTTGCGAACAGGGCGTTGTTCCAGCCCAGCGGCCGGCTGCTGTCCAGGTAGAACGACTTGAGGTAGGTGTAGACCCAGTCGCTGCCGCGTACCCGCGAGATCAGGCTGAGGTCCGGCGGCATCTTGCCGAACCACTTTTCCGCCTGTTCCTTGGGCATTGCCACCGGGATCGGGTCACCGATCGCCGAGCCGGTGAAGTTGAGGTTGGCCATCACCTCTTCCTCGCTCAGGCCAAGGTCCTGCGCCATGCGCGAATAGCGCAGGTACTTCAGCGCGTGGCAGCCGGAACAGTAGTTCATGTACAGCTGCGCGCCGCGCTGCAGCGATGCGCGGTCACCGAGGTCGTTGCCGGCCTGCAGCAGCTTGGTGCCACCTTCGGCGGCGGAGGCCAGGAAACTGCCCAGCATCAGGGTGGCCGTCAGGGCCAGCCGGACCATCCAGCGATCAGTCATGGGTGGTCACCCTCTCCGGTACCGGTTTGGTCCTGTCCAACCTTGTCCATACCGGCATGGTGATGAAGAACGCGAAGTACAGGAAGGTCAGCACCCGCCCGACGTAGGTTTCATGCGCGTCGGTACCGGGGCCGGAACCGATCACGCCCAGCCAGACGAAGCACACGGCGAACACGCCCAGCAGCACCTTTGAGAGCACGCCGCGGTAGCGGTAGGACTTGACCTTCGCACGGTCCAGCCACGGCACCAGGAACAGGATGGCGATGGCCGAGAACATCACCAGCACGCCGCCCAGCTTGTTGGGCACCACGCGCAACATCGCGTAGTACGGCGTGTAGTACCAGACCGGCTTGATGTGCTCGGGCGTCACCAGGCGGTTGGCCTCGGTGAAGTTGTCGTGCTCCAGGAACAGGCCACCGAAGGCCGGCGCAAAGAAGATGATGAAGGCGGCGATGATCAGCAGGAAGCCGGCGCCGACGCCATCCTTGAGCGTGTAGTACGGATGGAAGGGAATGCCATCGGCCGGGGCGTTCGGCGACCAGCGGTTGCCCTTGGGCCCCTTCTTGATCTCCACGCCGTCGGGGTTGTTGGACCCCACTTCGTGCAGCGCGCCCAGATGCAGCACCACCAGCAGCAGCAGCACCAGCGGCAGGGCGATGACGTGCAGGGCGAAGAAGCGGTTGAGCGTGGCGTCACTGGGCAGGTAGTCGCCCATGATCCATTCGGTCAGGCCGTTGCCGATGACCGGTATCGCGCCGAACAGCGAGATGATGACCTTCGCGCCCCAGAACGACATCTGGCCCCACGGCAGCACGTAGCCCATGAAGGCTTCGGCCATCAGCACCAGGTAGATGAGCATGCCGAGGATCCACACCAGCTCGCGCGGCTTCTGGTAACTGCCGTACATCAGGCCGCGGAACATGTGCAGGTAGACCACGATGAAGAACAGCGAGGCCCCGGTGGAGTGCATGTAGCGGATCAGCCAGCCCCACTCCACATCCCGCATGATGTATTCGATGGAGCCGAACGCCTCGGCGGCGTTGGTCTTGTAGTGCATCGTCAGGAAGATGCCGGTGACGATCTGGTTGACCAGCACCAGCAGCGCCAGCGAGCCGAAGTAGTACCAGAGGTTGAAGTTCTTCGGCGCGTAGTACTCGCTGACGTGCTTGCGGTAGACCGGCATCAGGCCGGGCGCGCGCGCGTTGACCCAGTCGGCGACGCCGCTGGCGGTACGGGCGAGGATGTTGGCCATCAGGCTGCCCCCTGCGGATCGACACCGATGATGATGGTGTTGTCGTCCTGGTAATGGTGCGCGGGCACCTTCAGGTTGATCGGCGCCGGCACGTCCTTGAAGACGCGGCCGGACATGTCGAAGCGCGACTTGTGGCAGGGGCAGAAGTAGCCGCCCTTCCACTGCGGGTCATACGGCTCGGGGCGGATCTCCGCCACCATTTCAGGCGAACAGCCCAGGTGCGTGCACAGCCCGACCAGCACGGAGACATCCGGCTTGATCGAACGCAGCTCGGGGTTCTGCTTGAGCACGTAGTCCGGCTGCTGGTCCTTCTCGCCGGACTCGGGGTCCTTGAGACGGCCATCCAGCCCATGCAGCGCATCGAGGATCGCCTTGGACCGTTTGACGATCCAGATCGGCTGGCCACGCCATTCCACGATCAGGCGTTGGCCTTCCTGCAGGGCGCTGATGTCGGCCACCACCGGTGCGCCGGCAAGCTTGGCGCGGGCACTGGGGTTCCAGGATTTGATGAAAGGAACTGCGGTGAATCCGACGCCGACGGCGCCCACCACGGCTGTGGTGGCAGAAAGAAAACGCCGACGTCCGGTGTTGACTGGATCGTGTACCCCATCGTTGGCCATCCGGCACTCCGATATTGATTAGGTAGCTTTAAGGCTGCCAGCGGATCCGGTGGGGGCCAGAGCCGCATTGAATCATGGGCGAGTGTAGCGGAACCGTCGCGCGCCACACAACGCATTGCAACAATCTTTGAAAAGCGTGCCGACTGACAGTCGGCACCTACCAACAGTCGGCACCTACCAACAGCCGGCACCTGCCGACGGTCGGCACCTACTGCTTGGTCAATGCGGTGCGATAGCGGTCGGCCAGCTGGCCGACGCGGCGCACGTAGTACTGGGTTTCACTATACGGCGGGACGCCACCATGGCGGTCGACCGCGCCTTCGCCGGCGTTGTAGCCCGCGGCGGCCAGGGTCAAGTCGCCATTGAAGCGCTTCAGCAACCACGCAAGATACTGCACGCCGCCACGGATGTTCTGGCTGGCGTCGTAGGAATCGCTGACCCCGAAGCGTGCGGCGGTCGGTGGCATCAGCTGCATCAGGCCCTGCGCGCCGGCGCGGCTGAGCGCGGTCGGGTTGTAGGCCGACTCGGCATGGATGATCGCGCGCACGATCGCTTCTTCCACGCCGAACTCACGCGCGGCCGAGGCGATCTCGGTCTGGAACGAGGTGGTGTTGAGGCGCACGCTGCCGAAGTCGACGCGCGGGTTGACCCCGCAGGCATAGCAGCGCTCCATGAAGCTGTAGCGGATGGTGCGTACCGGGCCGAGGTTGGCGACCTGGGTCGGGCGCGCACTGGTGTAGTGGCGCACGCCGTCCTGCATGTACGAATAGACCTGGCCACTGACCATGCGGCCGCCGCGCGGGGGCGGCGCCGGCTTGGCTGCAGGGGTGGCGGCGACGGCCGGGCTGGCGGCATTTGCGGCCACGGCCACCGGGTTGCGCTCGGCGCTGGCCACCTGGGTGGCGGCCGGAGTGGTGCTGGCGGTCTGCACCGGCGCAGCGGCCGGTACGGCGCGCGGGGTCGCGGGACGGCGGGTATCGCGGCTGTAGCTGATGCTGCTGCAGCGCGCGCCGGGCACGCGCTTGCTGACATAGCTGGTGACGCCGTCGGCACCCTGGCACTTGAACAGGGTGCCGGCGCCGGCCGGCGCAGCGGTCAGCGCAGCGATGATGATCGCCGTTGTCCCCAGTATCCCCTTCATGGCGGCGAGTGTCCCAGCTTCGCCGGGGCTTGCCAAGCCGCCCCGCTCAGTCCGTGACCGCCGGCACAGCCAGCAGCTGGCCCAGCCCGGCCAGGCGCTGGGCCAGTTCGTCGCGCAGTTCCAGCGGTGAGGTCCACAGGGCCAGAGGCAGCCGGTCCAGGCTGAGGATCTGGGCCAGCATCATGCCGCGGCTCTCCGCGCCCATGCGCAGCAGGCAGTGTCCGGGGCCCTCGCGCTCCAGCACCCCGCACCAGGGCGGAATGCGACCCTCCAGCTCGGCCAGGCTGCCGGCCAGGCGCAGGGTGGCCTGCAGGGTGAAAGGCGCCTGGCTTACGGCCTGGCGCACCATCACGTCGGGCGGCGCCGGGGTGCGCCGGTGCAGGCCGGGCCCGGGCTGCAGCTGCACCGCGCCCATCCGGTCCACGCGCAGGGTGCGCCAGTCCTCGCGGACCAGATCCCAGGCCAGCAGGTACCAGCGACGGCCGTAGTTGACCAGGTGCTGGGCCTCGACCTGGCGCTGGGTCAGCACGTCCTGCGCGCTGCGGTAGTCAAAGGACAGCCGTGCGGCCTGTCGGCAGTGCTGGGCCAGGCGGCCGAGCAGGCGCGCATCGGTGGCTGGCAGGTCGGACAGGGTGGCGGTGGCCGCATGAACCTCGCCGGCCTGCTGCCGACGCCGGGTCGGCACCAGCGGGTCGAGCTTCGACAGCAGGCCGCGGGCGGTCTCGTCGATGCCGGACAGGGTGGCCGAGGCGGCCCGCAGGGCAATGGCCAGGGTGGTCGCCTCCTCCTCGTCCAGCAGCATCGGCAGGACCGGGGCGCCGGTGCCGAGCCGGTAGCCACCACCGACCCCGGCCGAGGCCTGCACCGGGTAGCCGAGCTCGCGCAGGCGCTCGATGTCGCGGCGGATGCTGCGCCGGTCCACGCCCATGCGCTCGGCCAGCTCGGCGCCGGACCAGTGGCGGCGGGCCTGCAGGAGCGAGATCAGGCGCAGCAGTCGATGAGCGGTATGGCGCATGAGGAATCGAGGACAGAATTCGTCCGCGATTGTGCCCCAGCATGGCCTCCCGCTTCACCACTCACCGCAAGGAGCCCTGCCATGTCTGCACGCCAGATCACCCTCTACCACGCCGCCCGCTCCCGCTCGAGCGGCGCCGTCGCCCTCCTCGAGGCACTCGGCGCCGACTACCGGCTGCAGGTGCTGGACCTGAAGGCCGGCGCCAACCTGGCCCCGGCCTACCTGGCCATCAACCCGATGGGCAAGGTGCCGGCGATCATCCACAACGGTGCGCTGGTGACCGAACAGGTGGCCATCTACCTGTACCTGGCCGACCTGTACCCGGAAGCCGGGCTGGCGCCGCCGATCGGCGATGCGCAGCGCGGTCCCTACCTGCGCTGGATGGCCTTTTATGGCGCCTGCTTCGAGCCGGCGATGACCGACAGGGCCCTGCACCGCGAGCCGCCGCCGCGGATGATGTCGCCCTACAACGATGCCGAGACCGTGCTGCAGGTGATCGAGGCGCAGCTGGCGCAGGGCCCGTACCTGCTGGGCGAGGCACTGAGCGCGGCGGACATCCTGTGGGGCAATGCGCTGGGCTGGATGCGTGAATTCGGGATGGTGCAGCCGGCCCCGGCCACCGCGGCCTATATCGACCGGATGGGCACGCTGGCCGCCTTCGACCGCTCGCGGCAGATCGACGCGGAGCTGGTGGCGGCATAAGGGCAGCCGAGCGTGGGCTCGGCTCTACAGGAGCGCGATGGGGGGCATGGGATGCGGGTAGCGCGGGCCATGCCCCGCGAGCGCGCAGCGCGGCGGGCGGCGTGGGATGCGGGTAGAATTGCCCGCTTTCCCGCCACCCGAATGGATTAAGCGCCATGACCGGGACGCCAGACGTCTTTCCGCCCGCCTCGGGCGGTACCCCGCTCGTTGCCCTGCCCACTGGTCCGCGCAAGCCCGACCAGGTCAAAGGCAAGCTCTACATCAAGACCCACGGTTGCCAGATGAACGAGTACGACTCGGCCAAGATGGCCGACGTGCTTGCCGCCAGCGATGGCCTGGAACTGACCGATACCCCGGACGACGCCGACGTCATCCTGGTCAATACCTGCTCCATCCGCGAAAAGGCGCAGGAAAAGGTGTTCAGCCAGCTGGGCGTGTGGAAGGGCCTGAAGAACAAAGGCCGCGAAGTCATCATCGGCGTGGGCGGCTGCGTGGCCTCGCAGGAAGGTGAAGCGATCATCAAGCGCGCGCCGTTCGTGGACCTGGTGTTCGGCCCGCAGACCCTGCACCGGCTGCCGGAACTGATCCGCGCCCGTCGCGAACAGAAGCGCCCGCAGGTGGACATCAGCTTCCCGGAGATCGAGAAGTTCGATCGCCTGCCGGAACCGCGCGCCGATGGCGCCTCGGCGTTCGTCTCGATCATGGAAGGCTGCTCCAAGTACTGCTCGTTCTGCGTGGTGCCCTACACCCGCGGCACCGAAGTCAGCCGCCCGTTCGAGGACGTGGTGGTGGAAGTGGCGCAGCTGGCCGCACAGGGCGTGCGCGAGATCAACCTGCTCGGACAGAACGTCAACGCCTACCGCGGTCCCTACGGCGACGGTGAATTCGCCGACCTGGGCCTGTTGATCCGCACCATCGCCGAGATCGACGGCGTCGGCCGCATCCGCTTCACCACTTCGCATCCGCTGGAATTCAGCGACTCGCTGATCGACGCGTTCCGCGACGTACCGCAGCTGGCCAACTTCCTGCACCTGCCGGTCCAGGCCGGCAGCGACCGCGTGCTGTCGGCGATGAAGCGCGGCTACACGGCGCTGGAATTCAAGTCGAAGATCCGCAAGCTGCGCGCGGTGCGCCCGGACATCTCGATCAGCTCGGATTTCATCGTCGGCTTCCCCGGCGAGACCGATGCTGATTTCGAGAAGACCATGAAGCTGATCGAGGACATCGGCTTCGACCACAGTTTCTCCTTCATCTATTCGCGTCGCCCGGGCACCCCGGCGGCCGATCTGGAGGACACGATCAGCGATGCGGAAAAGCACGCGCGCCTGTCGCGCCTGCAGGAACGCATCAATGCACACGCCGCCGGCATTTCCGAAAGGATGGTCGGCACCGTGCAGACCGTGCTGGTGGAAGGCCCCTCGCGCAAGAACCCGAACGAACTGACCGGCAAGACCGAGAACATGCGTTCGGTGAACTTCCCGGCGCCGGCGCGCCTGATCGGCCAGTTCGTCGACGTGATGATCACCGAGGCGCTGACCAATTCGCTGCGTGCGCGGGTGGTGGCGGAGTAAGGAAGGTGTGCCGACCAACGGTCGGCACCTACCGGGGGGCAGCCGCCATGGCACATTTTTCACCAGCGCTTCACCTCCCTTGCCGCGCAGGCTCCGCAATGACTTGTCCACAGCTTTCTCCGGCGCCGATCCACACCCGGTGTGGAGAACTGTCGTCCCGCCCGTCCGCGCGCTAATCTTGTCTTCCCTGGGTCCATCGCGGTGGACGGCGAACCCGCCCCACCCCACGCTATGAAAAGCATCGAGCATCGAGATTTCACCCTGTCGCCGGAAGACAACGAGCGGCTGGCCAACCTGTGCGGCCCCTTCGACGGGCACCTGCGCCAGATCGAGCTGAAGCTCGGCGTGGAGATCGCCAACCGTGGCTTCGTGTTCCGCATCACCGGTCCGGACGAGGCCATCGTCGAGGCGCAGAAGCTGATCGAGGCGCTGTACGTCGAAGCGGCCGAGACCACCTTCGACAGCCACGCCATCCACCTGCGCCTGGCGCAGGCCAATGTCGAGCAGATCGCCGAGCGTTCCTACGAAGCGCAGGACGTGGCGATCAAGGTCAAGCGCGGCACGGTGCGCGGCCGCGGCGCCAACCAGGGCCGCTACCTGCACCAGATCGCCACGCATGACATCAACTTCGGCATCGGCCCTGCCGGTACCGGCAAGACCTTCCTGGCCGTGGCCAGCGCGGTGGAAGCACTGAACGAATCGCGCGTGCAGCGGCTGATCCTGGTGCGTCCGGCGGTGGAGGCCGGCGAGAAGCTGGGCTTCCTGCCCGGCGACCTGAGCCAGAAGGTCGACCCCTACCTGCGCCCGCTGTACGACGCCCTGTACGAAATGATGGGCGTGGAGAAAGTGGTCAAGCTGCTGGAAAAGAACGTCATCGAGATCGCGCCGCTGGCGTACATGCGCGGGCGCACGCTCAACGATGCGTTCGTGATCCTGGACGAGGCGCAGAACACCACCATCGAGCAGATGAAGATGTTCCTGACCCGCCTGGGCTACGGCTCCACCGCGGTGGTCACCGGCGACCTGACCCAGACCGACCTGCCCAAGCACGTGAAGTCGGGCCTGCGCGACGCCATCGACGTGCTGCGCGATGTGGAGGGCGTGACGTTCACGTTCTTCGAAGCGCGCGACGTGGTCCGCCACCCGCTGGTGGCACGCATCGTCAATGCCTACGACCGCCGCGACCTGCATCAGATTCAACCTGGAGCCACCCCATGACCAAAGGCCCCGTGCGACTTGATGTCGCCATCAGCTACGCCTTGCCCCGCACCGGCCTGCCGGCGGCGGTGAGCTTCCGCAAATGGGTAGCGGCGGCCCTGAAGGGACGCATCCGCGAGGCCGACCTGGCCATCCGCGTGGTCGATGCCAAGGAAGGGCAGTCGCTGAACCGGCATTACCGTGGCAAGGATTACGCAACCAACGTGCTCAGCTTCCCCGCCGACGTGCCCGAAGGCCTGCCCAAGGGCGTGAAGTTCCCGCTGCTGGGTGACCTGGTGATCTGCGCGCCGGTTGTGGCCCGCGAGGCCGACGAGCAGGGCAAGGCGTTGAACGCCCACTACGCGCACCTGACCGTGCATGGCGTGCTGCACCTGCTGGGCTGGGACCACGAGGACGACAAGGAAGCCGAGGCGATGGAGCAGCTTGAGCGCGAGATCCTGGCCGAGCTGGGCATCGACGATCCTTACGCCGGCGAGCGCTGAGGGCAGGACCGCGGTACTCTGGGTCCGCTGCTTCCCGAGGACACATGGATGATGTCGGGCTATCTCGCACTCACACTGGTCATGACGGCCTGCCTTCTGATGACGGTGGTGGGACTGGATGTGTTGCACTGCATCGGTGCCCGCCACCCCGATGGCCGGCACTGGCTGCTGTGTACGCTGGCGCTGGCGTCGCCCATCAGTCTGCTGGCAGGGATGGGCATCAGCATGGCTGCGCCGCATCTGCCCTACGACCTCCTTCCGGCGCAGGCCCGCAACGCTCTGACGCTGTCCGCACTGCCGCTGGTACTGATCGGCGCGTTCGCCGCGCCAATCAGCTGGCGAGTGCTCGTGCTGTGCCGCCTGCGGCGTGAAAGCGAGAGCCTGCCGTTTTTCAGGGCGACCCGGGCACAGCTGCTCGCACTGTTCGCACTTGCCGTCATTTACATGTGGGTCCGCGGCCGTCACGGCGGGGGTCCATGGTTGACGACGCTGGAGCTGACCTATGTGCAGCTCGTGGCCGGGCTCATGGCTGGGCTGATCCACCTGTTCCTGGCTTTGGTGGTCATCACCCTGCCGCTGATGGCGCTGCGGGCGCTGGTCAGGGGTGCAGTGCAGGCGGCATGGGCGCGGGTGCGGCTGGCAGCGCGGGGTTGATGCCACTGCGGCCTCTCTGGTCCGTGGGCCGATGAATTCCCTCACCGCGCTACTTCTGGCGCCCCTGCTGGCCGTGCTGTCCGCGGCAGGCAGGCTGATGCCCGACACCGACCGACCCTCACCCGTGCCTGCCAGCGACGCCCCGGCAGACATCGCGGCCAAGGTAGCCGAACTGCAGGCCTTCTTCGGCGGCGACGACGCCCCTCTTCGGGAAGTCGTCGCGACCGCCCAGCAGGGCGATCTGATCGAACGCCTGCAGGCGCGCCACGCCGCGCGCTTGCCCGGTGTCTGGGTCGACAACAACGTGGGCTGGCACATCTTCGTGCGCCTGACCGGCACCGCGCCCCAGGCCGACGAGCAGTACGCGGGGCCGCTGGGCCTACAGCACGTGCACTACCGCACTGGCGCGGCACTGACCGAGGCAGAAATGCAGCACCGGCTGGCAGAGCAACGCAGCTGGATGAGCCAGCTGTTCCCAGACCTGTTCGGCTCAAGCCCGGATGTCCGTACCGGGCAGCTGGAACTGATGCTGCGGGATACCCCTGCCCAGCGCGCAACCGCGGCCGCCGCCATCGGCCAGCTGCAGCTGAAGCTGGGCTTCCCGGTCAGGATTGCATGGTTGCCACCGGGCACAACGGTGGTCCCGCCCTGAGCCGGCTTGCCCGGTCGCAGTCGCCGTCCGCCGCCGCTACCATGTCCGGGCATCCTTCATCGCGGATCTCCTGCCTGTGCTGCTGCGTACTGCCCTGCCCCTGCTGTTCGCCTCCCTCGCCGCCCCCGCTTCGGCCGCCCCGCTGGACCTGCCGGCGCTGATCGAATGCCGCCAGGGCGTGGCCGAGCATGCCGCGCTGGCACCGCTGCTGGCCGACCCGCTGAAGGCCGTGGGCCAGGGCCTGCAGCCGCTGCCGCAGGGCAACCAGTTCATGACCGAGTTCCGCCTGGCCAATCCGATCACCGTGTTCGGCCAACAGACCGAACGGATAGCCCTGGCCGGTGCCAGCGTCATGGCCGTGCTGGACCAGGCCGACCCGCACCCGCTGGCCAAGCGCCTGGCACTGGAGACCGGCTACGACCAGGACGGCAAGTTCATGGCCGGCCGCGAGGTGGTCAGCCGCGACGTGACCGACCCCAGGACCGGCGAGGCCCAGATCGAGTCGATCATCCTCAGCGTGTCCACGGTCGCCAGCCACCCCGGCAAGACCCTGGCCGGCTGCACCTACAGCCTGGATCTGCCGGCCGAGGACGAGGTTCCGGAAGCCGCCGACGGCGGTCACTGAAAGGCACCCACATCCTGCTAGACTGGGGACAACGCCCGGCTTGCCGGGTGCCCTTTTTCCAGAGATGTCTGAAGACGACAGTAGTAGCTCCTCCCAGGAGCCCCATGAAAAGAAGCGCGGCTGGCTTGAACGCCTGACCTCCGCCTTCTCCGGCGAACCCCATACCCGCGACGAGCTGGTCGCTGTCCTGCACACCGCGCAGGAAGAGGGTCTGATCGCCGCCGATACCCTGAAGATGATGGAAGGCGCCATTTCGGTGGCCGAGCTGACCGTGGGCGACGTGATGATCTCGCGCTCGCAGATGGTCTCTCTGCCGGTCGAAGCGCCGTTCCTGGACCTGATGAAACAGGTCGTCGAATCGGGCCACTCACGCTTCCCGGTGCACGGCGAGAACAAGGACGACATCCTTGGCATCCTGCTGGCCAAGGACCTGCTGCGCGGCGTGGTCGCCGACAACGGCCCGGCCAACGTGCGCGAGCTGCTGCGCCCGGCGGTGCTGATCCCCGAGGCAAAGAAGCTCAACGTGCTGCTGAAGGAGTTCCGCCTGTCGCGCAACCACATGGCCATGGTGGTGGACGAGTACGGCGGTGTCGCCGGCCTGGTCACCATCGAGGACGTGCTGGAACAGATCGTCGGCGAGATCGACGACGAGCATGACGAGGCCGAGGACCAGTCGGCGCAGATCGCCATCCAGGCCGACGGCCGCTATGTGGTCGATGCGCTGACCGCGATCGGCGATTTCAACGAGCGTTTCGGTGCCACGTTCTCCGACGAGGACTACGACACCATCGGCGGCCTGGTGACCGAAGCGATCGGCCACCTGCCCGAAGTGGGCGACGAGCTGGCGCTGGACCGCTTCATGTTCCGCGTGGCACGCGCCGATGCGCGCCGGGTGCAGGCCTTCCATGTGACGGTGCTGCCGCCGGACGAGCAGGACGACGCTTGAAGCGCCGGGGCCTGATCCTGAGTGTGTGGCTGGCACTGTGCGTGCTGGCCATGGCCCTGCCACAGGCGGCCTTCGCGCAGGCCATGGCTGCCACGCCGGCCGCCGATGCCGCCGCCCCGCAGGAGGCACCGGCGCCGCGTATTGGCGTGGTGACCATGCAGCCGGGCACGGTTTTCTTCGAGCGTTTTGGCCACGATGCCATCGTAGTGCTCGACCCGGTCAGCGGCGAGGCGATCTCGTACAACTTCGGCTATTTCGATCCGTCCGAGGATGATTTCATCAGCCGCTTCGCACGCGGCGACATGATGTATTACCTGGTGGCACTGCCGCTGCAGCAGGACCTGTCGTACTACGACGAGACCGGCCGTGGTGCCAGCGTGCAGTGGCTGGACCTGCGCCCGGACCAGGCGCGTGCCCTGGCCGCCGGCCTGGCCGAACGGGCCAAGCCGGAAAACGCGCGCTACCACTACGACTACTACACCGCCAACTGCGCCACGATGGTGCGCGACACCCTCGACAAGGCACTGGATGGCGGCCTGCATGCGCAACTGTCCGGGCGTTCGCGCGGCAACACCTACCGCAGCGAATCGGTGCGCCTGGCATCGCCGGCGCCGTGGATGTGGCTGGGCTTCGACGTCGGCCTCGGTCCGTTCGCCGACCAGCCGCTGTCGCGCTGGCAGGAAGCCTTCGTGCCGATGCGCCTGGCCGATGCATTGCGCCAGGTGCGCAACAGCGATGGCCGGCCGCTGGTGCAGAGCGAGCAGGAACTGCTGCCGCACCGCATCGATCCCGAGCCGAAGGAATTCGCGCGGCGCTGGTGGCCGTGGCTGCTGTGCGGCCTGGTGATCGCCGCCGGCGTGCTGGCCCTGCGCAGCCGCCCGCGCCTGCTGGCCGGCATCGCCCTGCCGTTCTGGCTGCTGTGCGCCCTGTTCGGTGGCGTGCTGGTGTTCCTGTGGGGCTTCAGCATCCACTACGCCGCGTGGGCCAACCGCAACCTGCTGCTGCTCTCGCCGCTGGCGGTGCTGCTGCTGCCGGGCGCCATCGCCCTGCTGCGCCGGCGCGTGCCGGGACGCATGTTCAGCATCGTGCTGTGGCTGCTGGCCGCACAGTCCATGGCGGCGCTGGTGCTGCACTGGCTGAGCCTGCAGGCGCAGTACAACGTGCAGTGGATCGTACTGCTGCTGCCGATACACGTCGCGTTGGCCTGGGTGCTGGCGCGTCGTCCTCACTTGTCGGAAACACCCCGCTGACGCAGGATGGCGGGCATGTCATTGCCCGCCTCCGCTTCCGCACCCGCATCGGACAACCCCGCCTGCGTCATCAACTGCGTCCACTACGATGACCAGGGCAAGCGCCACGACATCAGCCTGGATGCCATCAGCGATGTGATCGCCAGCGGCAACGGCTTCGTCTGGGTAGGCCTGTTCGATCCCAACGACGACGTGCTGCTGAAACTGCAGGAAGAGTTCTGCCTGCACGACCTGGCCATCGAGGATGCGCGCAACGCGCACCAGCGCCCCAAGGCCGAGGCCTACGGCAACTCGCTGTTCGTGGTGATGACCACCGCGCAGATGGTCGACGAGCGCATCCAGTACGGTGAAACCCACGCCTTCCTCGGCCCGCGCTTCCTGGTGACCGTGCGCCATGGCGCATCGCTGTCCTACGCGCCGGTGCGCGCGCGGGTGGAACGCGAGCCGCAGCTGCTGAAGATGGGGGCGTCGTACTGCCTGTACGCGGTGGCCGATTTCGTGGTGGACAACTACCTGCCGATCACCACCCGCTTCCGCGACACGCTGGACCTGCTGGAGAAGGACATCTTCGCCGAGACCTACAAGCGCAGCACGGTGACGCGCCTGTACGAGCTCAAGCGCGAACTGAACAAGATGCGCATGGCGGTGGCGCCGCTGCAGGACGTACTGGCGCAGCTGCGCCGCTACCAGGGCGACCTGATTCCCGACGAAGTGAAGCTGTACGTGCGCGACGTGCACGACCACGCCGCGCGCATCAGCGATGTGATCGACACCCTGCGCGAGATGCTGGGCACGGCGCTGAGCGTGAACCTGTCGCTGGTGACGCTGGCGCAGGGGGAGACGGTGAAGCGCCTGGGTGCGTGGGCGGCACTGCTGGCCGCGCCTACCCTGATCACCAGCTGGTACGGCATGAACTTCAGCCACATGCCCGAGCTCAACCAGCCGTGGTCCTACCCGGTGATGATCGTCGGCGTGGCCGCGGTGTGCGTGGGGCTGTACCGGTTGTTCAAGCGCGCGAAGTGGTTGTAGGGCGTATCGACCAACGGTCGATACCTACCAGACCGGTAGGCCACGACCGTTGGTCGTGGCGCGTCGGGATGATTCATCAGGCCACGTAGACGGTCTTGATGTTCATGAACTCATGGATGCCGTGGTCGGCCAGTTCGCGGCCGAAGCCCGATTCCTTGCTGCCGCCGAACGGCAGCCGCGCATCGCTCTTGACGATGGCGTTGACGAAGGCCGCGCCACATTCCATGCGCTGGGCGAAGCGCTCGCCGCGCACCACGTCACCGGTCCATACGCTGCCGCCCAGCCCGAAGCGGGTGTCATTGGCCACGCGCAGCGCCTCGGCTTCGTCCTTGACCCGGATCACCGCCGCGACCGGCCCGAACAGTTCCTCGTCGTAGGCAGGCATGCCTGGGCCCACCTGGTCGAGCACCGTGGCCGGATAGCCCGCGTGGGTTCCTGCAATCGGCTCGCCGCCTGCCAGGACGCGCGCGCCCTTGGCCACACTGGCCTGCACCTGCTTGTGCAGCTCGTCGCGCAGGTCGCCACGGGCCATCGGTGCCAGCGTGGTGGCGCCGTCGTTGGGATCACCGTACTGGCGCTGGCTGGCGGCGTCGACGAAGCGCTGGGTGAATGCATCGGCCACCGCCTCGACCACGATGAAGCGCTTGGCCGCGATGCAGGTCTGTCCGCTGTTGTCGAAGCGCGACTTCACGGCCGCGGCGACGGTCTTGTCCAGGTCGGCATCTTCAAGCACCACGAAGGCATCGCTGCCGCCAAGCTCCATCACCGATTTCTTCAGCTGGCTGCCGGCATTGGAGGCAATCGAGCGCCCTGCCCGCTCGCTGCCGGTCAAGGTCACCGCCTTTACCCGCGCGTCGCGCAGCACCTCGGCGGCCTGGTCATTGTCGATGTGCAGCACATCGAACACACCCACCGGCAGGCCGCCGTCACGGCACACCGCCAGAATCAGGTCGGCGCATTGCGGTACGTTGCTGGCGTGCTTGAGCAGGGCCACATTGCCCGCCATGAACGCCGGAGCCAGGAAACGGAACACCTGCCAGATCGGGAAATTCCACGGCATCACCGCGAACACGCAGCCGATCGGCTCGTAGCGAACGTAGCTGCGCTGCGCCTCGGTGTCGATGATCTGCGGCTTCAGGTAATCCGCGGCATGGTCGGCGTAGAACTCGCAGGCGGCCGCGCATTTTTCGACCTCGGCCAAGGCCTCGGCCTTCAGTTTGCCCATCTCGCCGGTCATTGCCTGCTGCAGGTCACCGCGGCGTGCGCGCAGCTGGGCGGCGATGCTCTTGAGGATGGCGCCGCGATCCTGCAGGGAGCGGTCGGCCCAGACGGGGAACGCCTCGGCGGCGGCCTGCAGGCGCTGCTCGATGTCGGCCGCGCCGAGCAGTTCATGGCGGTAGGTGACCTGGCCGGTGGCCGGGTTGACGATTTCGACGGTCATGGGGAATCTCCATCAGGCAGATCCCCAGTCTGCGCCGGCACCCGTGAGCCGGGTGTTGCCGCCGCATGGCGGCGGCGTGCGGGCCTCAGCCGTTGTCCTGGCGGGCCAGCTGCAGGTCGCGCTGGCGCCGTTTCTCGGCACGCGCGTTGATGTACCAGCCGATTACCGCGGCCACCGATACCGCCGACACCAGCAGGGTCGCCAGCGCGTTGATCTTAGGGCTGATGCCCATGCGCACCGAGGCGAACACCTTCATCGGCAGCGTGGTCGAGCCCGGCGTGGCAACGAAGCTGGCCACCACCACGTCATCCAGCGACAGGGTGAAGGCCAGCAGCCAACCGGCCACCAGCGCCGGGGCGATGATCGGCAGCGTGATGCGGCCGAACACGGTCAGGCGGCTGGCGCCGAGATCCATCGCCGCCTCTTCCAGCGAGAGATCCATTTCCTGCAGGCGCGAGGACACCACCACGGTGACGAAGCACAGGGTGAAGGTGACGTGGGCGATCCAGATGGTGGCCAGGCCACGTGCGGGGAAGCCGGGGATGGCGCCCATCGACGCCAGCAGCGCCATCAGCGAGAAGCCGAGGATCACATCGGGCATCACCAGCGGCGCGGTGACCAGCGCACCGAACACCTGCTTGCCGCGGAAACGGCGGAAGCGGGTCATCACCATCGCCGCCAGCGTGCCCAGCACGGTCGCGGTGCAGGCGGTCCAGAACGCCACCACCAGGCTGGTCCACATCGCATCCATCAGCGCGCGGTCAGCGAACAGGTCGCTGTAGGCGCGCGTGGAGAACCCGGCCCAGACCATCGCCAGCCGCGAACTGTTGAACGAATAGAACATCAGCAGCAGGATCGGCAGGTACAGGAAGGCGAAGCCGAGCAGCAGCACGCCCAGGCCCAGGCCTTTTGCGCTACGCGGGCTCATGCCTGCTTCCCTTCCAGCAGGCGCTGCTGGGAACGGTTGAACCACAGGATCGGCACCAGCAGCAACAGGATCATCGCCACCGCCATCGCCGAGGCACCCGGCCAGTTGCGGTTGTTGAAGAACTCGTTCCACAGCTGGCGGCCGACCATCAGCGTTTCCGAGCCACCGAGCATTTCCGGGATCACGAACTCGCCCACCGCCGGGATCATCACCAGCATGCAGCCGGCGATGATGCCGGCCTTGGACAACGGCAGGGTGATGCGCAGGAACGCCTGCCACGGCTTGGCGCCGAGATCGTAGGCCGCTTCCAGCAGGCGGTTGTCATGCTTGACCAGGTTGGCGTACAGCGGCAGCACCATGAACGGCAGGTAGCAGTAGACGATGCCGATATACGCCGCAGTCGGGGTGTCGATCAGCTGCAGCTTGGGCAGGCCCATGCTGGTCATCAGCGACTGCAGGCCGCTGAACTGCAAAAACTGGTCGAGCAGGCCGTTGCGGTCCAGGATCGCCTTCCACGCATAGACGCGGATCAGGAACGAGGTCCACGACGGCAGCACCACCAGCATCATCGCCACGTTGCGCGCGGCCGGCGACAGGCGCGCGATGGCGTAGGCCATCGGGTAGCCGATCAGCAGGGTGAGGAAGGTGGAGATCGCCGCGATCTTGATCGAGCTCAGGAAGGCCTGGGCATAGATCGAATCGCGGAACAGCGCCAGGTAATTCTCGAGGTTGAGCTTGAGCGAGAACGCGCCATCCACGTACTGCAGCAGCCAGGTATACGGCGGCGAGCCGACCCGGCTGTGCGAGAAGCTGATCATCAGCACGATCAGGAACGGCAACGCGAAGAACAGCAGCAGCCACAGGGAGGGAATGCCGATGACCGTGGCACGCGTGCCCGGCAGCCAGCGCTTCAGGCCGGCCGCGTTCATGAGGTCAGCACCACGCCGTCGTTGTCGCGCCAGTGCACCCACACCTCATCGCCCCAGGTCAGGCCATCGCTGGCCCAGCGCTGCGAGTTGGCGAAGTTGGCCAGCACCTTGGCGCCGCTGGGCAGGCGCACGTGGTAGACCGAATGGCTGCCGAAATAGGCAATGTCCTCGATCACGCCCTGCGCCTTGTTGGTCGGCGCTTCCGGCTCGTCCTTGCCGATCATCACCTTTTCCGGGCGCAGTGCGAACGCAACCGGCTGCCCTTCGTAGCAGGTGATGCCGTGGGCGATGTAGACCGGTGCCGGGAACAGTGGCGAGCGCACGGTTGCGTACTCCGGCAGGTCCTCGTCGATGACACCTTCAAACAGGTTGACCGAGCCGATGAAGCCGGCGACGAAGCGGTTGGCCGGCTGCTCGTAGACCTCATCGGGCTTGCCGACCTGCTGGATCCAGCCGGCATCCATCACTGCAATGCGGGTAGCCATGGTCATGGCCTCTTCCTGGTCGTGGGTGACCATCACGCAGGTCACGCCCGACGATTCGATGATGCTGACCAGTTCCAGCTGCATCTGCGAGCGCAGCTTCTTGTCCAGCGCGCCCATCGGTTCGTCCAGCAGCAGCAGCTTGGGCCCTTTGGCCAGCGACCGCGCCAGCGCCACGCGCTGCTGCTGGCCGCCGGAGAGCTGGTGCGGCTTGCGCTTGCCGAGGTGGACCATCTGCACCAGGTCGAGCATCTCGCCCACGCGCTTGTTGATCGCGTCCTTGGCCAGGCCGTCCTGCTTCAGGCCGAAGGCGATGTTCTGCTCGACTGTCATGTGCGGGAACAGGGCGTAGGACTGGAACATCATGTTGACCGGCCGCTGGTACGGCGGCAGCGCATCCAGGCGCTGGCCATCGAGGGTGATGCTGCCCTTGGTGGGCGTCTCGAAGCCGCCCAGGCAGCGCAGCAGGGTCGATTTGCCGCTGCCCGAGCCACCGAGCAGGGCGAAGATCTCGCCCTTGCGCACGTCCAGGTTGACGTCGTCGACGGCGACGAAGCCATCGAATTCCTTGCGCAGGTCACGAATGGAGAGATAGCCGGGTGCACCGTTCGCATCGACGACGGCGGCTTCCGGCTGGGCTTCAACGGGCATGGGGGCTCCGGGAGCGGCGGTGGACAGCGGTGGCCATTCTACCGGCCGGGGGGCGCAAATGCGTGCCGACCAACGGTCGGCACCTACCGGGCCGGTGGGCGTCTGGCCGCAGCGCTCGCCGGGCGTGGCCCGGCGCTACCGGGGTGCGCGGCGGCGTGAACAGTGCCGACAGGAATCGTTCTGGTAGCGCCGGGCCATGCCCGGCGGAATGCATCACCGCGCGGCCACCGGCGGGGCGTCCTGCCAGCCCAGGCCCAGGCTCTTCTGCAGGGCCACGTAGCGCACCAGCAGCTGCAGGCGAGCCTGGGCGGCGGCATCCTGGGCCTGCAGGCGCTGTCGCTGCACGTCCAGCAGGTCGATCTGCGAGGTGGCACCGGCCTGCCGGCGCTGCAGCATCAGGGCCAGCGAGCGGTCCGCCGAGACCTCGGCGCGCAGGCTGGCCTGCAGCTGCTGGCGGGCGGCACCGAACCGGGCCAGCGCGGTGTTTGCGTCCTGCAGCGCGGCCAGCACCGTGCCCTCATAGGCCGCCAGCCGCGCCTCGTTGCCGGCCCGGGCCTGCGCCACCCGCGCCTTGTTCACCCCGAAATCGAACAGCGACCAGCGCAGGAACGGGGCGACGATGGTGGCCGCAGAGTCCGGCCCGAGGTCGGAAATCGAGGTGGCACCGGCACCGATGCTGCCCAGCAGGGTCACCTGCGGGAAGTAGGCCGAGATCGCCTGGCCGATCTGCGCCGAGGAGGCCGCCAGCTCACGCTCGGCCTTGCGCACATCCGGCCTGCGCTGGATCAGCGCGCCCGCGTCATCCACCGGCACGCTGGCCGGCAGCACCGGCAACGGCTGGTCAGCGGCCAGCCGCGCGTCCAGCGCACCGGGCTCACGGCCGACCATCAGCGCCAGCACGTCACGCGCCTCGTCGGCCTGTGCCTGCAGTGGCGGCAGCGCGGCCCGCTGCTGCTCGCGCTGGGCCTGCGCGCGTTCGACCTGCAGATCCGAATCGGCGCCGCGCTCGCGGCGTTGTCGGGTCAGTTGCAGGCTGTCATCGGCGGCGCGCAGATTGACTTCGGCCAGGGCGATGCGTTCGCGGCTGCTGCGGTAGCCCAGGTAGACCTGCGCCAGCTCGGCCACCAGCTGCACCTGCGCATCGGCCAGCGCTGCGGCATTGGCCTCGGCTTCGGCGGCGGCCTGCTCGGCCGCGCGACGACGGCGACCAAACAGGTCCAGCTCCCAGCTGGCATCAAAGCCGGCCACGTACAGCTCGGTATCCAGGTCGATATCGGCAAACTGCTGGCGCAGCTGCGCCGCCTCCTGCGGGCGACCGTTGGCCTCGGCCACCCCGGCGATGTTCTCGCCGAGGCCACGCACGCTGTTTTCAAGCGCATCGGGCGCGTTGACGTTCGCATAGCCGGCGACGGCACCCACGCTGGGCAGCTGCTCGGCGCGTCGCTGGCGCTGCAGCGCGCGCGACGCCAGCAGCTTGGCCTGGGCGGCACGCAGGTTGGGGCTGTTGCGCAGTGCCTCGTCCACCAGCTGGTCCAGCAGCGGATCATTCAGCGCGCGCCACCACTGGCTGGGCGGCGTGGCCGGCTGCACGTCGGCCTGCGCGGCACGCGGCAGTCGTGCCTGCGCGGTGGCGCCGGTGGCCACGTCCGGCTTCACGTAATCCGGGCCCAGCATGCAGCCGGCCAGCAGCAGCGGCAGCGTGGCCGGCCACAGGCGGTGCGGGCGAAGGGAGGTGGTGAAGGTCGTCAAAGTCATCAGTGCATCGCCAATGGAACGCCCTTGGGCAGGGGCTTGAGCAGGAACACCAGCGGCAGGGTCGCCACCACGATCAGGCCGAAGATCCAGAACAGGTCGTTGTAGGCCATCACCATCGCCTGCATCTGCACCGTCTGCGCCAGCACCGCCATCGCCTGCGTGGGATCGCCCAGCTGCTGGCCATAGGCGTGCAGCGCGTCCTGGGCGATGGTCGAATTGGCGGTGACGCTGCTGCCGATCGCATCGATGTGCAGGGTGGCGCGGCGTTCCTGGAACGTGGAAATGATGGCCAGGCCGATCGAGCCGCCAAGGTTGCGCGCGGCGTTGAACAGGCCCGAGGCATCGCTGGTGTATTCGCGCGGCACCGAGGTGATGGCCGCCTGGTTCAGCGCCATCATCGCCAGCGCCAGGCCGCAGCCCTGCAGCAGCTGGCCGATGACGAAGTGCGGGCCGATGCTGTCCGGGGTCAGCCCGAGATTGACGAAGCAGGCGGCGGCGAAGCACAGCATGCCGCCGAACACCATGATGCGCACGTCCACCGTTTCCAGCATCTTCGGCATCAACGGCATCAGCAGGATGGTCGGCAGGCCGGCCAGCAGCAGCACGTAGCCGGCCTGCTCGGTGTTGTAGCCGGCGATGATCGCCAGGAACTGCGGGATCATGTACATGACCCCGAACAGGATCATGCCCACCGCCATCACCATCACGAACACCGCGCCGAAACTGCGCTGGAACAGGATGTTGAGGCGGATGACCGGCGCCTTGCTGGTGAACTGCGAAAGCGCGAGCAGGGCAAACCCCAGCAGCGAGACGAGGCTGAGCACCACGATCATCGTCGATTCGAACCAGCGCTCGCGCTGGCCGTCTTCCAGTACCACGGTCAGCGCGGACAGGCCGGCGGTCATGCCGATGATGCCCAGCCAGTCCGCGCGCAGCAGCCCGCCCCAGTTCGATTTCTCATGCGGCAGGCCGAGCAGCAGCAAGGCAACCAGGCCTGCGCAGATCGGCACGTTGATGAAGAACGCGTAGTGCCAGCTGACGTTCTCGGTCAGCCAGCCACCCAGCAGCGGGCCGATCACCGGGCCGAGGATGACGGTCATGCCGAACAGCGCGGTGCCCAGCGGCTGCTGCTTCGGTGGCAGCCGCGTGCCGACGATGGTCAGCGCGGTGGGAATCAGCGCGCCGCCGGCAAAGCCCTGCCCTACCCGGCCGGCGATCATCATCGGCAGCGAATCGGCCAGGCCGCACATCACCGAGAACGCAGTGAACAGCGTGGCGCAGATCAGCAGGAAGGTGCGCAGGCCCAGCGTACGCACGAACCAGCCGGTCAGCGGAATCATCACGATTTCCGAGACCAGGAAGGCGGTGGAGATCCAGGTGCCTTCGGTGCCGCTGGCGCCGACCTCGCCCTGGATGGTCGGCAGCGCCGCGTTGACGATGGAGATGTCCAGCGTGGCCATGAACGAACCGATGGTGCCGGCCGCCACGGCCAGCCACGCGCCGGCATCGGCCTTGCCGTCGGCGGCGGGCGCTGCAGGGGCGGTGGTGGCGTTCATCGCGCCGGTGCGGCCGTGGCCTCGGCCTCGTCTTTGGTGCGCTCGCGCGCATCCTTGGCATTGCGCGTATCGACAGTCACTTCCACCGACATGCCCGGCACCAGCACCTTGCGCGCCTCGGCACCGGCATCCACGCGGATGCGTACCGGCACGCGCTGCACGACCTTGGTGAAGTTGCCGGTGGCGTTCTGCGGCGGCAGCAGCGCGAACTGCGAGCCGGTGCCGGGCGAGATGCTTTCCACCGTGCCCTGCAGGGTGGTGCCCGGCAGCGCGTCGACCTTGATCTCGGCCGGCTGTCCGGCGCGCATCAGGCCGACCTGGGTTTCCTTGAAGTTGGCGCTCAGGTACAGCGATTCAACCGGCACGATGGTCATGGTGCGGGTACCGGCGGCGACGAACTGACCGACCTGCACGGTCTTGTTGCCGACACGGCCGTCGATGCGCGCGCGCAGCTCGGTGTCCTCGAAGGCGACACGGGCCTGCGCGGCGTCAGCCTGGGCCTGCTTCAGGCCGGCATTGGCCTGTTCCAGCTGTGCCTGGCTGGCATCGATCTGGCTCTGCGCGCCCTGGATCTGCGCCTTCGCCGCATCGTACTGGGCCTGCGCGCGTTCGACATCGTGGCGCAGGCTTTCCACGTGTTCGTGGGTGTCGGCGCCGCTGGCGGCGAGCGGGGTGAAGCGGGCCAGCTCGGCCTTGCCGAAGCGCAGCGAGGCGGTGGCCGCGGTGAGCTGCGTGCGCGCCTGCAGCAGGCTGGACTGCTGGCCCTGCACGCCGGCGGCGGCGGCGGCGATGTCGGCTTCGCGCACGGCGATCACCGCTTCGGCCTGGTCCAGGGTCGCGCGGTAGGTGCGCGGGTCGATGCGCAGCAGCGGTTCGCCGGCCTTGACCCATTGGTTGTCCTGCACCAGCACTTCGGTGACGTAGCCGTTGATGCGTGGGGCGACGGCGACGGCGTCGGCCTGCAGGTAGGCGTTGTTGGTGTCCTGCAGGTAGCGGCCGACCAGCAGGTGGTAGATGAGCCAGGCGACCAGGGCGATGACCACGACGGCGCCGATGATGGCCAGGGTCCAGCGGACCTTGGGGTTCTTCAACGGCGAAGGCTTGTCCTCTTTAATGGAGGCGTCTTCTTCGGTGGGCGCGTCGGTGCGCTGGGGTTGGTCGGTCATTGTCTCGTCGCGGCGGTGGTCGGTGCCATACGGGACGGTAGGGGAAGGAGTGAGGAGGTGAGGTGAAAGCGTTTGTCGCGTGCCGGTGATGAGTTCCCGGTTGGCAGGATGCAGGGCAGGAGCAGAAGCAAAGAAAAACGGAGGCCGTTGGCCTCCGTTTTTCTGCCTGGTGGAGGTTGACCGTTGGTCGGCCCTCGCAGAAAGCGTGCCGACCAACGGTCGGCACCTACCTGCCGGTCTTCACTTCGGTCCACAGGCGGGTGTAGAGCTTGTCGGTTTCCGGGGTGTTGATCGAGTAGGTGAACATCTTCTCGGCGACGTCGGCCGGTGGGTAGATGGTCGGGTCGGTGCGGATCGCTTCATCCACCAGCTGGGTCGCGGTCGGCACCGGGTTGGCGTAGTGGATGAAGTTGGTGTTGGCCGCGGCGACCTTCGGTTCCAGCAGGTAGTTGATGAACTTGTAGGCCGCTTCCGGGTGCTTGGCGTCCTTGGGGATCGCCAGCATGTCGAACCACTGCGGTGCGCCTTCCTTCGGGATGGAGTAGGCCACGTGGACGCCATTGCTGGCTTCCTCGGCGCGGTCGCGGGCCTGGATGATGTCGCCCGACCAGCCCACCACCAGGCAGGTGCCGCCGTTGGCCAGCGAACCCACGTACTGCGAGGAGTGGAAGTTCTGCACGTACGGGCGGATCGACTTCAGCAGGTCGGCGGCCTTCTGCAGCTCGGCCGGATCGCCGCTGTGCGGGTCCAGGCCCAGGTAATGCAGGGCGATCGGGATCATGTCGGCCGGCGTGTCCAGGATGGTCACGCCGCAGTCCTTCATCTTCGCGATGTTTTCCGGCTTGAACACCAGGTCCCAGCTGTTGGCGATGTCGGCGCTGCCGCCGAAACGTTCCTTCAGCATGTCCACGTTGTAGCCGATGCCGGTGGTGCCGATCATGTAGGGCACGCCGTACTTGTTGTCCGGGTCCTGGGTGGCGATGCGCTTCATCACCGACGGATCCAGGTTGGCCAGGTTCGGGATCTTGCTCTTGTCCAGCGGCAGGAACACACCGGCCTGGATCTGGCGGCCAAAGAAGTTCAGCGTCGGCACCACCACGTCGTAGCCGCTGTTGCCGGCCAGCAGCTTGGTCTCGACCATCTCGTCACTGTCGAACACATCGTAGGTCACCTTGATCCCGCTCTCCTTCTCGAAGGTCGGAATGGTGTCCTCGGCGATGTAATCGCTGTAGTTGTAGACGTTCAGGACCTTGCTGTCCTGCGCGCCGCCGTTGCCACCGCCACAGGCGGCAAGCATGGCGGAGGCCAGGCCGAGCGTGAGGATACGCAGCTTCATCGGTGCTCCAGAATGCGGAATGGGGCGAGGCCGGCAGGGCCGGCGACGGGTGCCAGCCTACCCCCCGGCGGCTCATTCATCAATTGCGGGCCTTCACACGTTCAACAGCAGGAACTCGCGCTCCCAGGAGCTGATGACGCGGAAAAAGGTCTCGTATTCCTTGCGCTTGACCGAGATGTAAGCCCGGCAGAAGCGTTCGCCCAGCAGGGCCTGCAGTTCGGCGCACTGTTCCAGCCCGTCCAGCGCCTCGCCCAGCGAGCGCGGCAGGTTGTAGCCCAGCTCCTTGGCGCTGCCGGTCACTGGCGCGTCCGGGGCCAGCCGCTCGCGGATGCCGAGCAGGCCGCAGGCCAGGGTCGCGGCCATCGCCAGGTACGGGTTGGCATCGGAACCGGCGAAGCGGCTTTCCACCCGCATGTTCTCCGGCGTGTCCAGCGGCACGCGCAGGCCGCAGGTGCGGTTGTCATAGCCCCAATGCACGTTGCTCGGCGAGACCTCGCCGAACACCAGTCGCCGGTAGGAATTGACGTTCGGCGCGAAGAAGGCCATCGCCTGCGGCACGTACTTCTGCAGGCCGCCCAGGTAATGGCCGAATACCGGGCTGAACTCGCCCTCGCCATGGGTCTCGCCGGTGAACACATTGCTGCCGTCGCTCACCCGCACCAGGCTCTGGTGGATGTGCATGGCGCTGCCCGGTTCGTTCTCCATCGGCTTGGCCAGGAAGGTCGCGTACACGCCGTGGCGCATCGCCGCCTCGCGCATGGTGCGCTTGAACAGGAACACCTGGTCGGCCAGGTCCATCGCATCGGCGTGAGTGAAGTTGACTTCCAGCTGCGCCGCGCCGGATTCGTGGATCAGCGTGTCCACGTCCAGCTTCATCGCATCGGCGTAGTCGTACATCAGGTCGAGGATGGGATCGAATTCGTTGACCGCATCGATCGAGTACGACTGCCGCGCCGTTTCCGGGCGACCGGAGCGTCCGGCCGGCGGCAGCAGCGGGAAATCCGGGTCGGTGTTCTTCTGCACCAGGAAGAATTCCAGCTCCGGTGCGACCACCGGGCGCAGGCCCAGTTCGGCGTAGGCGGCCAGCACGCGGCGCAGCACGTTGCGCGGGGCCAGTTCGTGCGGTTCGCCGGTCTTGGTGTAGCAGTCATGGATGACCTGCGCGGTGGCGTCGGCCGCCCACGGCACCATGCGCACGGTGTCCGGGTCGGGCCGCAGCATCATGTCCGAGTCCGACGGCGAGGTCAGGTCGTAGTAATCGTCGGGGAATTCACCGGTGACCGTGGTGGCGAAGATGCCTTCGGGCAGGCGCGTGCCGTAGTCGTGCGAGAACTTGTCGGCCGGGATGATCTTGCCGCGCGCGTTGCCGGTGATGTCCGGCACCAGGCACTCGACCTCGGTGATGCGCCGCTCCTTGAGCCAGCGCAGCAGGCTGCTTTCCTGCGGTGCGGGGGGCGTGGCCGTCTTGCGCGGGCGAGATCGGGAACTCATCGGGAATCCAGTTGGTTCTGTTGGTACTGCCGGCAAGCTTGGCCGAAAGCACGGAAAATAGCGTGATAGAACGGCGCCTGCATGACACGCCACTCCGGGTGCCACTGTACGCCGAGCACGAAACGATGGTGGCGGCTGCGTGCGGCTTCGACCAGGCCATCGCCGGCCCATGCCTCCAACTGCAGGCCATCGGCCAGCCGGGCGATGCCCTGCCCGTGCACCGAATTGACCTGTGCGTGGTCGCTGCCGTGCCACTGCGCGAGCCAGCCATTGCCAGCCAGGGTGACCGCATGCGCCGGGCCGTACTGCACCTCGACCGCTGCCTGCGGATCCTCGCGATGGTCGGCCAGCCCCGGCACCGCATGCACCTGCGGATGCAGGGTGCCGCCCAGGGCGACGTTCAATTCCTGGAAGCCGCGGCAGATCGCCAGCACCGGCAGGTCCAGCGCCAGTGCGGCCTGCAGCAGGGCGAAGGCGTTGGCATCACGTGCGGGGTCATGCAGGTTGCCCGGCCAACTGCGGCCCCCTTCATAGTGCTGCGGCTCGATGTTGCTGACCGCGCCGGTCAACAGCAGGCCGTCCAGACCCTGCAGCCAGTCGTCGGCCGGCAGTGCCGGCTGCAGGCTGGGCAGCACCAGCGGGGTGACCTCGGCCGCGTCGACCAGCGCGCGCACGTACTTCTCGCCGGCCACCGCGCAACGGTGATGGCCAAGCACGGTAGTGTCGGTGGGCAGGCCCACCCAGGGCAGGCGGCGCATTGGAAAATTCCTTGGCGTGGGCATCCTTGGCCTGGGCATCAAAGTAACCGCCGGGGCGCGCGGGCGGCAAGTCGTCGCCGTCACACACCCGGCTGCGTGCATCGGCCAGACTATGCTGGTGAACAATGATCGCCCGCCCCTGCCCTGCCCCTTCATCCCGTGCCCGCGAGGCCAGCGGTGAGCGAGGATTTCCCGCCCAGCTGGTACGCCGACAGCCTGCCCGAACCGGCTGCGCTGCCGCCGCTGCGCGGTGATGTGCAGGCCGACGTGGCAGTGCTCGGTGCCGGTTACACCGGCCTGACCGCCGCGCTGGAACTGGCTCTGCGCGGCTACCGCGTGGTGCTGCTGGAAGCGCAGCGCATCGGCTGGGGGGCGTCCGGACGCAACGGCGGCCAGGCGCTGGTGGGCTACGGCTGCGAGGTGGATGAGCTGGAACGACAGCTTGGCCGCGACGACGCCCGCCATCTGTTCGACTGGTCGCGCGAGGCGGTGCAGTCGATGCGCCAGCGCATCGCGCGCCACGGCATCGACTGCCACTGGGTGGAGGGCCATGCCAGCGTCGCGATCCGTGCACGCCACGAACGCGACCTGCGCGCCGGCTGCGAGCACCTGCAGCGCCATTACGACTATCCGATGCAGTGGTGGGAGCGCGACGTCCTGCACGCGCAGCTGGACAGCCCGCGCTACCGCGCCGCGATGTTCGATCCGCTCAGTGCGCACCTGCATCCGCTGGCCTATGCGCGCGGCCTGGCCGATGCCGCCCGTGTGGCCGGCGTGGTCATCCACGAGAATTCGCCGGTCACCCGCGTGCAGCGTGGCGCGCAGGCCACATTGCAGACCGCGCAGGGCAGTGTGCGTGCCGCGCACCTGGTGGTGGCCGGCAATGCCTGGCTGCAGGGGCTGCTGCCGGACCTGGAGCGCCGCATCATGCCGGTCGGCACTTACATCGGCGCCAGCGCGCCACTGGGCGCCGAGCGTGCGCGGCAGCTGATCCGCAACAACATGGCGGTGGCCGACACCGCCTGGGCGCTGGACTACTTCCGTCTCAGCCATGACCACCGCCTGCTGTTCGGCGGCCGTGCCAGCTATTCGGCGCTGCCGCCACCGGGACTACGCGGGCTGATGCAGCGGCGCATGCACCAAATCTTCCCGCAGCTGGCCCACGTCCCCGTGGAACAGGTCTGGGGCGGCTACGTGGACATCACCCGCAACCGTGCCCCGCACTGGGGCCGGCTGGACGGCAACCTGTATTTCGCCCAGGGTTTTTCCGGGCACGGCGTGGCTGCCGCCGGCCTGGCCGGCGATGTGATCGCCGCGGCCATCGATGGCCAGAGCGCGCGGCTGGACGTGTTCCAGCGACTGCAGCACGCGCCGTTCCCCGGCGGCCGGCTGCTGCGCACGCCGCTGCTGGTGGCGGCGATGTCCTGGTACAAGCTGCGCGACGCGCTGTGGTAGCCCCCTGACGTGAAAATGTGAACTCGGTCGGAGCCCTCGCATACCGCGCGACAGCGGCGGAGTGGCACGGTCGTTGCAGGCAATTGCAAGCGTCCGCCGCAGCCGATACTGTCGCCGGCTGGGGCCAGGCGCGAAGCCTGAAGGGCGCTGGCGCGCAGCAGCATGGGAGGCTTGCGATTGAGCTGGTGGACGAATGGAATTCGCCTGGATGTACGTATCCGCCCGGCGGGGCTTGCCCTGGCGGCGCTGTACGCGCTTGCCTGCTGGGCCACCCGGCAGATTTCGCTGGACCAGTTCTACCTGCCTGCCGGCATCCGCGTAGCCGCACTGCTGCTGTGCCCGCCCCGCCTGTGGGGCTATCTGATCCTGGGCGAGTACGCCTACTTCGCGCAGATGCGCTACCCGATGATCGACCGCTACGGGCTGCCTTGGGTGGTACTGGCATCGGCCTGCCTGATACCCGCCGTGGCCCTGGTGGTGGCGCTGCACCGTCGGCGCCTGGCCACCTTCGGCGAAGCCTGGGTCCTGTCCATCGCCGCGTGGGCGGCGCTGGCCACCGCGGTCCTGAAGCTGGGTCTGGCCCATCTGCTGTGGCCTACCCCGCCCTCCGATCCGATCCTGGGTACCGCCATCCGCTACATGCTGGGCGACTACATCGCCATCATCACCGTGGTCCCGCTGGCCCTGTTGTGGTCGCAGCGCAGCGCGGGACATGACTGGTCCAGCTGGCGGCAGTGGCCGACCCTGGCCTCGCTGGCCGCCCTGCTGGTGCTGGGCAGCGCGGCGATCTGGGCCGGCGCCAGCTCCGACCCGGCCAAGACCAGCCTGCAGCTGCTGATGGCCCTGCCCGCCGTGGTGCTGACCTGCATGCACGGATGGCGCGGTGCGGCCCTCGCGGTGCCGCTGCTGAACATGTTGATCAGCGTGGGCACGCCCAGCAGTGGCCTGCCCGGCTCGTTCGACGAGCGCACGTTCATGACCCTGCAGATCGTCGCGGTCGCCGGCACCGCCCTGCTGGCGCTGGGCTCGCGCATCAGCCAGCACTACCACCACCACGCGCACCAGGACCAGGCGGGGCGGCAGGCGGCCGATTTTTCCCGCAATGCGCACATCGCCAATGAAATGGACCTGCGCCAGCGCACGTTGGCACTGCGGCGCATCGCCGATGACATCGAGACGTCGCTGGGCGAGACCGCCGACCTGCTGAAGCTGCATGGCCACCACGAACCCGCACGACGGTTGCTGGGCACCGTGACCAGCCATTCGCGGCAGTTCCGCGAGCTGACCAGCATGGTCTACCCCGCCGAGCTGGAGCAGCTGGGCCTGTATCTGGCACTGCAGGCCAGCGGCATCCACAAGGCCTGGGATGCGACCGATCGCCTCGGTCGCCACCAGCTGCAGGGCGACCCCTGCCAGTTGAACCTTGGCCTGCAGCTGGCTACCTACCGCACCCTGGCCGAGGCGGTTTCGCTGCTTCTGGACGGTGAGCGCGGACAGATCCAGGTGCGCGCACGCTGCGGCCGCCGCGGAACACAGCGCGGCATCGTGGTCACCGTCGGCCTGCTGGACCGCTACCGCACTCTGTCTGAGGACACCGTGGCCTTGGCACGACGCCGCTTGAGTGCGCGGCCCATTGCCTACGGCGGACGTGTGGACTTCCGCGGCAACCGCATCCGGATGCTGCTGCTGGATCCACCGGCGCATGCCGAGCAGGACAGTGCACTGCCGGCAAGGTTGGCGCCGCACGGCCTGCACTGAGCACCGCAACGACCGGCCCTGCGCGCGGCAGGGCCGGTCATGCATCAGCGTTACTGGCCTTCGCCCGGCAGCTCCACCGACCAGATCGCGTCGGCGCCCTTGCCATAGACCACCAGCGAGAACTCGGCGCAGCGGTATACCACCTGGCGCGGCGCATTGGCCGGAATCACCAGGCGCTGCGAGGGCAACGAGGTCTTCGCCGGCGACTTGCCCGCCGGCAGGGTCCAGAAAACGTTGTCGAGGGTGCCGACGATCAGCTTCACCTGGCCGGTCAGGTCATTCACCTGGAAATAGGTGATGCCATCGCGCTGGAAGCCATACACCTGCCAGGACGGATCCTGGCTCAGGTTCAGCGTGGCGGGCAGCGCCTCGCCCAGACCACTCCTGGCGAGCTGGATGCCATTGCCATCGCTGGGACAGCAAGCGGCAGCGGCGATCATCGGCGTGGACAGCAGCGCAGCCGCTGCAATGGCAATACGCATACGGGAAAAACGCACGGGCAACCTCCTTGTGGAATGAATGGTGATGGGCGGCCAGGCATTGCCGCGTTCGCCTGGCACAGCCGCTGTGCATCGGCGCGGGCACTGACGGTGCCCGTGAACTCCGAGGGCTCCCGGCCAGGACGGCCGGCAAGCGGCACCGAGCATACCGGTCCCGGTCCACCGCAGCCATGTCCCATCCCGCTGCGGTCACACGGCGCGGCTAAAGTTCCTGCCGAAACCGCCGCTATCCATCCCGAGCGCCCTTCCCTCACGTGAGCCTCCGCACCATGCCCGTCCTCCCGCAGGTCGTTGTCGATGGCGACCTGGCAGACCCCCTTCCGCAGCGGATCCTGCTGGTGGAAAACTCCCGCGCGTTCACCGGAATGCTGCGGGAAGCGATCGAGCAGCGCCTGGAACTGCCGGTGGTGGTGGCCTCGACCCTGGCCGAGGCCGATCGCCTGCTGAGTGACGATGGCGGCTGGTTCCTGGTGCTGACCGGACTGGTGCTGGCCGACGGTGACCGCGACGCCGTCGTCGAGTTCTTCCTCAAGCGCGACCTGCCCACTGTGGTGGTCAGCAGCGTGTACGACGAAGACCTGCGCAAGCGCGTGCTGCAGCAGCAGATCATCGACTACGTGCTGAAGAACACGCCCGGCAGCATCGATTACCTGGTGTGGTTGGTGCAGCGGCTGGAACGCAACCGCCGCATCGCCGCACTGGTGGTGGATGACTCGCCCTCGGCCCGCGGTTATGCCGCGGCGCTGCTGCGCATGTACGGCCATGAAGTGTTCGAAGCCGCCGATGGAGCCGAAGGACTGGCCGCGATCGAAGCGCACCCGGCCATCCGCCTGGCCGTGGTCGACCAGGAAATGCCCGGCATGCAGGGCGTGGAATTCACCCGTCGCCTGCGCACCCTGCGCTCGCGCGACAAGGTGGCGGTGATTGGCATTTCCGGCAACACCGACACTTCCCTGATCCCGCGCTTCCTGAAGAACGGCGCCAATGACTTCCTGCGGAAACCCTTTTCGCGCGAAGAGTTCTTCTGCCGTGTCTCGCAGAACGTCGACCAGCTGGAGCTGATCGGCACCCTGCAGGACCTGGCCACCCGCGATTTCCTCACTGGCCTGCCCAACCGCCGCTGTTTCCTGGAACAGAGCCAGCGCCAGCTGCCGCAGCTGCAGCTGCATGACCAGTGCGTGGCGGTGGCGATGATCGACATCGACCACTTCAAGCACATCAACGACACCCATGGCCACGAAGCCGGCGACGATGCGCTGCGCGCGGTGGCCCGCGCGGTGGGCGACCACGCGCGCAGCCAGGACCTGATCGCACGCTTCGGCGGCGAGGAATTCTGCCTGCTGGTGCCGGAGATGGAGCAGGACGAAGCCATCGTCTACTTCGAGGAACTGCGCCAGCGCATCGCCGCGCTGGAAGTGGACATCGGCACCGCCATCCTGCGCATGACCGTCAGCATCGGCCTGTGCTGCCTGCGCCCGCAGCGCGACTCGCTGCACAAGCTGATTTCCGAGGCCGATCGCCAGCTGTACCTGGCCAAGGCGGCCGGCCGCAACCGCGTCAGCTGCGCGACCGTGGCCAACCCGCTGCGCCCGCGCGGAGCGGCGATGGCCGCCGCGCTTTGATCCAGATCAACGCCGCCTGAGCGCGGCGATCCTACAGTCAGCCCCGACATGAACATGAAGGGGAGCCGGGGATGGCACTACTGGTCTGGCAGGACGATCTGAACATCGGCATCGATGTGATCGATCAGCAACATCGCCGCATCGTCGACATGCTCAACCACCTGCATGTGGCCCAGGCCGGGCTGCAGGCGGCGGTGGTGGCCGAAGTGATCGACGAAGTGGTGGACTACACCATGTCGCACTTCGCATTCGAGGAAGAGCTGATGGAGGAAGCGGGCTATCCGTTCTGCGCCGCGCACAAGCGCGTGCATGAGATCTTCATCAAGCGCGTGGCCGAGTACCGCCTGCGTTTCCAGGCGGGTGAGGACGTGACCGACGAACTGCGCACGATGCTCTCACGCTGGCTGTTCAACCACATCCGCGGCGATGACCAGGCCTACGCCGAACAGGTCAAGGCGCACCTCAACCAGTTCGCCCGCGAGCACCAGAGCGGTGGCTGGCTGGGCCGCACGCTCAAGCGTTTCTTTGGCTGAGCTGCGCGCGCCGCTGCAGGGCCAGCAACGCGCACAACGTCGCCACGGCGGTCAGGCACAGGTAGTAACCCACCGCGACCAGGCCGAAGCGCTCGGCCAGCCACGTGGCCAGGTACGGCGCCGGTGCCGCACCGAGGATGCCGGCCAGGTTGAACGACAGCGATGCGCCGGTGTAGCGCACTTCCACCGGATAGATCTCGGCCAGGAAAGTGCCGCACGGGCCGTAGGTCAGGCCCATCAGGAACAGGCCCAGGCACAGGAAGGTCAACACCAGCCACGGGCTGTCCGCCTGGAACAGCGGTGCGAACAGCACGCCGAAGCCGAGGATCAGCAGGCTGGCGAACACCATCGTGCGGCGCGTGCCCCAGCGGTCGCCATAACGCGCCGACAGCGGGATGCCCGCCGCGAAGAACAGCATCGCGCCCATCTGCATCAGCAGGAACTGTTCGCGGCTGTAGCCCAGCACGGACGTGCCGTGGCCGAGGCTGAACACCGTCATCAGGTAGAACAGCACGAAGGTGGCGAACGCGCCGAGCGTGCCCAGCAGCATCGGCAGCCAGTGGTCGCGCAGCACGGTCCACATCGGCAGCCGCACCGGCGCCTTGCGTTCCAGCGCCTGCTGGAAATCAGGCGTCTCGTGGATGTTCAGGCGCACCCACAGGCCCAGGCCGACCAGCAGCGCGCTGGCCACGAACGGGATGCGCCAGCCCCATTGCAGGAAGTCCTGCTGGCCCAGGCAGCGGCCCAGCAGCAGGAAGATGCCGGCCGACAGCAGGAAGCCCAGCGGCGCGCCCAGCTGCGGGAACATGCCGTACCAGGCGCGCTTGCCCGGCGGTGCGTTCTCGGTGGCCAGCAGCACCGCCCCGCCCCATTCACCGCCCAGCCCCAGGCCTTGGCCGAAGCGGCACAGCGCCAGCAGCGCCGGCGCCCACAGACCGATCTGCGCATGCGTGGGCAGCAGGCCAATGGCCACGGTGGACAGGCCCATGGTCAGCAGCGCCGCCACCAGCGTGGCCTTGCGGCCGATGCGGTCGCCGAAGTGGCCGAACACCGCCGAGCCCACCGGACGTGCGATGAAGGCCACCGCGAAGGTCGCCAGCGACTGCAGCAGGGCCGCCTGGTCGCTGCTTTGCGGGAAGAACAGATGCGGGAACACCAGCACCGCCGCCGTGGCGTAGATGTAGAAATCGAAGAACTCGATGGTGGTGCCGATGAGGCTGGCCAGCAGGACACGACTGGGGGAATTCACGGGCGGAGCGGCAGCAGTGATCGAGGACATCGGCAAGGCGTGGAAGGTGGATCGACCGATTCTGCCACGCGCGGGCGGCCTGACGGGTCGATGGTTTCAGCCGACACCGATGCCAACGGAATTTTTCTGGACACTGGTTAGGCTGCGCCACCGGTCCCTGCATGGATGCTTCGCCGATGGCCCCTGTGGTTGCGTTGCGCTGGTCCGATTCACCGCAGCTGCCGCGCACGGCGGCCTGGCTGGTCGTGGTGCTGCTGCATGCCCTGCTGGGCCCGTGGCTGTGGCAGAGCGGACGGCTGGGTGCCGCGCTGGAGGTCGAAGAACGCATCAGCCTGCGCTGGCTGCCGTCGCCGCAACCGCCCTTGCCGCGTGACGTGCCCGCTGCGGTTCCGGCGGCACCGACGCGTGCCCGCCCCTCGCGGCGGGTTGCGCCTGTATCGCAGTCGCCGGCAGATGTGGAAAGCGACAGTACGCCGACACCGCCCCCCCTCGTGCTGGGCCTGCCGGCCGGCAGCATCGACGGCGGTGATGGCATCACGGCGGCGGGGGTGGCACCACGATTGATCGGCCGCCGCGAGGTGCATGCCGTGTTCGGGCCGCGGCGGAACTACTTCCGCATCCGCAGGACGATGACGCCCGAGCAGATCGTGCACGGCGTGGCACAGCTGCTCGGCCTGTGGCCGCCGGGGTACATCGTCGACCCGTGCCAGCTGGGGAAGCAGGACATGGACTATTTCCAGGGAGCGGTGGAAGAAGTGGACCGGCAGGCGCTGCGTGACGCGGTGCTGGAGGTCAGCGGGAGATGCCGGTAGTGCGGTGTTTTGTAGAGTCCAGCCATGCCCGACTGCCTTTCGCGAAGATCAGCCGAGCATGGCTCGGCTCTACAGAAGATCAAGATCAGCCGAGCATGGCTCGGCTCTACAGAAGCCCGGTAGCGCCGGGCCATGCCCGGCGGCACGGGGCTACAGCTGGATCCAGGTCGCCTTGATCTCGCTGTACTTGTCGAACGCATGCAGCGATTTGTCGCGGCCATTGCCCGACTGCTTGTAACCACCAAACGGTGCGCTCATGTCACCGCCATCCCAGCCGTTCACCCACACACTGCCCGCGCGCAGCTGCCGCGACACGCGATGCGCTCGCCCCAGGTCGCGCGTCCACAGTCCGGCCGCCAGCCCATAGCGGCTGTCATTGGCCAGCCGCACGGCCTCGGCTTCGCCATCAAAGGCCAGCACGGCCAGCACCGGTCCGAACACTTCCTCACGCGCCAGTGCCTGCTCTGGCCGTACCTGGTCGAACACGGTGGGCTGCACATAGCACCCGCCCGCTTCCACCTCGGCGCGCTGACCGCCCAGCAGCAGGCGCGCGCCGTCGCCTTCGGCGCGCGCGATGTCGGCCAGTACCTTGTCCACGTGCGCGGCGTCGACCAGCGCACCCATCGGTGCATCGGCCTCCAGCGGATGGCGCGGCTGCATGCGCCGCCCATACGCCACCACCTGATGCACGAAATCGTCACGGATCGAGCGTTCCACCAGCAGCCGCGAGCCCGCCGTGCAGACCTCGCCCTGGTTGAAGAAGATACCCCGCGCCACGCCCTTGGCCGCCGCATCCAGGTCCGGCGCATCGGCGAACACCAGGTGCGGGCTCTTGCCACCACATTCCAGCCACACCCGCTTCATGTTGGAACGGCCGGCGTACTGCAGCAGCCTGGCGCCGGTGGCGGTCGAGCCGGTGAACGCCAGCACGTCCACATCCATGTGCAGCGCCAGCGGTTCGCCCACGTACATGCCCTGCCCGGGCAGCACGTTCAGCACGCCATCGGGCAGTCCGGCTTCGGCGGCGAGCGCGGCCAGCCGCAGCGCACTCAGCGGCGAGCGCTCCGAGGGCTTGAGCACCACCGAATTGCCCATCGCCAGCGCCGGCGCAATCTTCCAGCAGGCCATCAGCAGCGGGAAATTCCACGGCACGATCGCGGCCACCACACCGGCCGGCTCGCGGCTGACCAGGCCCAGTTCGTGCGGGCCGGTCGGCGCGATATCGCCGTACAGCTTGTCCACCGCTTCGGCCGTCCAGCTCAGGCAGCGCACCACGCCGGGCAGGTCGACGCGGCGCGCATCGCGCACGGGCTTGCCCATGTCCAGGGTTTCCAGCAGGGCCAGTTCGTCGGCATGTTTTTCCACCAGGGCGGCCAACGCCAGCAGCACGCGCTTGCGGTGCACCGGGCTCGCCTGCGACCAGTGGCCGGCCTCGAACGCGCGCCGCGCCCCTGCCACCGCACGCTCCACGTCCTGCGCATCGCAGTCGGCCACCTGGCCAAGCACGCGACCATCGATCGGGCTGATGCAGTCGAAGCGGGCGCCGCTGGCCGCGTCCACGTAGCGGCCATCGATGAAGGCCTGTGCGGGGATGGCCAGCTGGACGGCCAGAGCCTGCCAGTGGGTGCGGTCGGGGAAGTCAGCCATGTCCGGCTCCAAGCAGCGAATGCCCCGTTTATACCGCCGTGGCCGTGATGCGCCGGTTCTGCCGCCGCCGCTACCGCCAGGATGACGGGGCTGCGCTACAGTCGGTGCATCGGACCCGACGGAGGCGGCATGAAGAACCCCGCGATCGACCCGCATGCGCTGGCCACCCAGCGTCCCGATTCACTGGACGCGTACTGGATGCCGTTCACCGCCAACCGCCAGTACAAGGGCGCCCCGCGCATGCTGGTGCGTGCCGAGGGCATGCACTATGAGGACATCGACGGGCGCAGCATCCTCGATGGCGCCGCTGGCCTGTGGTGCTGCAACGCAGGTCACGCGCGGCCGCGCATCGTCCAGGCCATCGCCGACCAGGCGGCCACGCTCGACTATTCGCCCGCCTTCCAGATGGGCTCGCCACCCGCGTTTGCCCTCGCCCAGCGGCTGGCCGCGTTGGCACCGGCCGGGCTCAACCACGTGTTCTTCACCAGCTCCGGCTCGGAGGCGGTGGATACCGCGATGAAGATCGTGCTGGCCCACCACCGCCTGCGTGGCGAGGGCCAGCGCACCCGCTTCATCAGCCGCGAAAAGGCGTACCACGGGGTCGGCTTCGGCGGCATGGCGCTCGGCGGCCTGCCCAACAACCGCCGGCAGTTCGGCCTCCAGCTGGGCGGCGTCGACTTCCTGCGCCACACTCTGGACCTGGAGCGCAACGCGTTCAGCAAGGGCCTGCCGCGCCACGGCGCCGAACTGGCCGACGATCTGGAACGCCTGATCGCGCTGCACGATGCGTCTACGATCGCCGCCGTGTTCGTCGAGCCTGTGGCTGGCTCGGCGGGTGTGATCCTGCCCTCCCCCGGCTACCTGCAGCGCCTGCGCGAGATCTGCGACCAGCACGGCATCCTGCTGGTGTTCGACGAGGTCATCACCGGCTTTGGCCGGGTCGGCATGCCCTTCGCCGCGCAGCGCTTCGGGATCATCCCGGACCTGCTGACCTTCGCCAAGGGCGTCAGCAACGGCGCGGTGCCGCTGGGCGGGGTGCTGGTGGGCGAGGCGGTGCATGCCAGTTTCATGCAGGGCCCGGCGCAGGCCATCGAGCTGTTCCATGGCTATACCTATTCGGGCCACCCGCTGGCCTGCGCGGCCGCCCTGGCCACCCTGGACATCCACGCCGAGGAGCGCCTGTTCGAGCGCGCCATCGAGCTGGGCGAGTATTGGCAGGAGCGCCTGCATGCCCTGCAGGGGCTGCCGAACGTGGTGGACATCCGCAACTTCGGCCTGGTCGGCGCGGTCGAGCTGGCGCCGCGCCGCGATGCCGCCGGCGCCCGCGGCTACGAGGTCTACCGGCGCTGCTTCCACGATGGCCGCCTGCTGGTGCGCTGCACCGGCGACATCATTGCCCTGTCGCCGCCGCTGATCGTGGACAGGACGCAGATCGACCAGATCACCGGCACCCTGGGCGAGATGATCCGGGCCACCGCCTGAGGCCGGGCCGGCGGCGGGGAGCAGGTACAATGGTCGGTTCCGCTCCTGACTGTTGCCGTGCCCATGGACATCGTCGTCAAAGAAGAACTGAAGGCCTACATCGACCCGCTGACCGCGGACGAACATGACGCGCTGGAGCGCAGCATCCTGGCCGAGGGCTGCCGCGACGCACTGGTGCTGTGGGGTGATGTGCTGGTGGACGGCCACAACCGCTTCGGCATCTGCCAGAAGCACGGTCTGCCGTTCAACACCGTGCAGAACACCCGCTTCCAAAGTATGGAAGACGTGCACCTGTGGATGATCGAGCAGCACCTGGGCCGCCGCAGCGTGTCCGACTTCCAGCGCGGCGTGCTGGCCCTGCGCAAGCGCGACATCCTGTCTGCCCGCAAGCAGGTGGAACAGGCGCAGCTGCAGCGCGAGAGCGACGGTACGGCCGAACCGGCCGACGACACAGGCGAAGACAGCCCACCTTGGGAACCGGCACCGAAGGTCAGCCGCGCCGAACTGGCCCGCGAAGCCAAGCTGAGCACCAGCCAGGTCGGCATGATCGAGCGGATCCACGCCCAGGCCGCGGCCGAGGTGGTGGAAGCGGTGAAGGCCGGCGTGATCTCGATCAGCGCGGCTGCGGCCGTGGCCGACCTGCCGGAAGAGGAGCAGCGCGCGGCCGCCGCCGGTGGCAAGGATGAACTGAAGCAGGCGGCCAAGCGCGTGCGCGAATCCAAGCGCAAGCCGCGCGCACCGAAGCCTGAAGCGGCCGAGATGGATTTCGACGAGCCCAGCGAGGACGAGGTCGCCAGCCGCGATGCCGAAGTGCTGTCCGCACTGGAGCAGCTGGGCGAGGACGCCCCGGCGCTGCGTCGCCGTGTGGTCGCCCTGACCCGCGAGAACGATACCCTTCGCGCGCAGCTGGCCGCGCTGCGCAAGCAGCTTGACGGGCTGTAAGCATGCCGCCGGGCATGGCCCGGCGCTACCGATGGGAAGACGCGCCCCTGTAGAGCCGAGCCCATGCTCGGCTGCCGTGCACCGCGGCAAAAGCAGCCGAGCGTGGGCTCGACTCTACAGATCAGCGTCACCGTGCTGCAGGTAGACTCCCCCCATGACGTCTGCCATTGATCCGCGTCGCGCGCAGCTGCGACGCCTGAAAGCCATCGCCCTGGGCCTGCTGCTGTTGATGCTGGCCGGGTTCGCGGTCAGCCACTGGCAGGGCGAGCGCGGCGGCTGGGCCTGGGTGTCGGCCTTCTGCGAGGCTGCCGCCGTCGGCGCGCTGGCCGATTGGTTCGCGGTGGTGGCGCTGTTCCGGCGGCCGATGGGCCTGCCCATTCCGCACACGGCGATCATCCCGCGCAGCAAGGAACGCATCGGCGACAGCCTGGCCCTGTTCGTGCGCGACCAGTTTCTGGAGCCGGGCGTGCTGCTGGCCAAGCTGCAGGTCTTCGACCCCGCCAGCCGTCTCGGCAGCTGGCTGGCCGATCCGGCACGTTCGCGCATGCTGGCCGGCATGGCCCGTGGCTGGGCGCTGCAGGCCCTGGATTTCTTCGACGAAGGTGCCGTACGCCGGCAGCTGCACAGCTTCGTCGTGCAGCAGCTGCGACAGTGGAACGCGGCCTCCACCGCTGGCGAACTGCTGGCCCTGCTGACCGCCGATGGCCGCCACCAGCGCGTGCTGGACGAGGGCCTGCAGCGGCTCGGCCGCTGGCTGGAACAACCGGAAGTGAAGGAACGCGCCTCGCAGTTGATCGTGCGCTACATCCAGCGAGAGTGGCCGACGCTGTCGAACACGGTGAACTGGATCAAGCCGATCGACGAGATCGGCGACAGCCTGGCCGAGCGGCTGGCGGGGGCGGTGCTGGAGGAGCTGCAGCAGGTCCTGGCCGAGCCGCAGCATCCGTTGCGGCAGGATTACGAGGCCTGGCTGGGCAACTACGTGCAGCGCCTGCGCGAAGACCCGGCGCTGGCCGAGCGCATCGAGCAGCTGAAGCAGGAAATGATCGACCATCCGGCCCTGCAGGAGTACGTGCAGGGGCTGTGGGCGCGCATCCACGCCAGCCTGCGCGCGGATCTGCAGCGCGAGGATTCGGCACTGGTCGGCCATCTGCAGCGCAGCCTGGCGTCGCTGGGTTCGACGCTGCAGAGCGACCCCGCGCTGCGCGGTGCGCTCAACCAGCATCTGCTGGAGGGTGCGCAGCGCCTGACCGAGCGCCTGCGCGAGGGGGTGACCACGCACATCGCGCAGACGGTGAAGGGCTGGGACGAACGGCACCTGGTCGAGCAGCTGGAACTGAGCGTCGGCCGCGACCTGCAGTTCATCCGGTTCAACGGCACGCTGGTGGGTGGGTTGATTGGCGTGCTGCTGCATGCGGCAACGGTGCTGTTCAAATTTTGATGATTGCTTGGCAGGGGTGCGCCCTGCACCCGCGGTAGTGCCGGCCGCTTGCCGGCAACAGCAGCAGCAACGGCCAAAGCCTGCATTCCGTGGGTTGGCGGGATGGGTCCGGTTGAGGGGGACGCCGTAAGCCCATCCATAGGGGCTTGGTCGCCGCTTGCTCGTGTGCGCTGTCCTGCGCACACGGCAAGACCGGGGTTGGGCGTCCTGCCCAACCCGCCCGAGGCTTGCCTCGGGCCCATGCGGCTCACCCCCCCTCAACCGGACCCACCCCGCCTTCGACAGTTTCCCGCGATCTGTTTGGAACCTGCTGCTTATGGTGGGTGCCGACCGTTGGTCGGCACGGGGTCGGATCCCGTTGCTGCGCAACGGGCTCTGACCCCATGCCTGGCCGAAGGCGGCGGCATGTTGCGCGACTGGGGTCACACTCCTTATGCTCCCGCGCCATGCGGGCCAGGGTGGCCCGTGGGGGGATTCATGCGAAGGATATGGGTGTTGCTGCCATTGCTGGCGGCGGCCGGTGATGCGTGCGCGCAGCGTGTGTACAAGTGCAACGATGGCGGTCATACCGTCTACCAGACGCTGCCCTGCCCGAGCGGGCAGGATACGGGCGTGACGCGGCCGATCGTGCGTGATCCCAAACTGAGCTGGCAGGAGTCGGAGCGGGTCGACCGTGAGCTCCGCGATGCCCGCCGTCAGCTGCAGGCCAATGCCGGCCGCAGTGCGCCACAGGGTTCCGGCACGGTCATCGAGGCCGCCAGCAACGCCGAAGCCTGCGACAAAGCGCGTGCGCGCCGCGAGATGGCCGAGTGGTTCGGCACGCGCACGCCGCAGCGGCAGCTCAACGACGACGTCACCCGCGCCTGCGCGTCGCGCTGAAGGTGGGCCCCCACGCCCCGGCCAATCCGTGCTTGATTAACGAAATGCGAATGCCTATCATTTACTGATCGGTTGTACGCTCAGCCACCCGGCGCCCCCACCGCGCTTCCGCCCGTGTACATCCCCGGCTCCTCGTGCGCCGACGGCCCTGGCCGTCAGCGCGTGGCGATGGGAGATGCCTCGGGTCGCGCGATTCCGCGCAAGCGCCCGCACGCATGGATTCCATCGCTGATGTTTTTCTCCTGCATGGAATCGCACTGCATGGCCCGACCGAACATTCCCGTCGTTTCACCCTTGGCGCTGGCCCTGGCCACGCTGTTGTGTGCCCCGCTGGCCCACGCCGATGCGCCGTCCGCTGCCGATGCGCGCACGCTGGATACGGTGAAGGTGACCGCTGACGGCGAGATCGCGAACGGCTATACGGTCAAGAACGCGCGCAGTGCGACCAAGCTGGACCTGTCGCTGCGCGAGACGCCGCAATCGATCACCGTCATTACCCGCCAGCGCCTGGATGACATGGGCCTGTTCTCGCTGTCCGATGTGATGGGCCAGGTCACCGGCGTGCATGTGGCGGTCACCGACAGCGAGCGCATCAACTACGTCTCGCGCGGCTACAACATCACCAATTTCCAGATCGACGGCATGCTCAACACGTTTGGTGGGTCGATCAAGACCAACACCGACAACGTGATCTACGAACGCATCGAAGTGATCCGCGGTGCCACCGGCCTGACCACCGGCGCCGGTGATCCGTCCGGCACCATCAGCATGGTGCGCAAGCGCCCGACCGACACCCTCCAGATGGGTGCCAACCTGACCCTGGGCCGCTGGGGCAACCAGCGCCTGGAAGCCGATCTGGGCGGCCCGATCGCCTGGGATGGCCGCATCCGCGCGCGCGTGGTCGCCGCCAAGCAGCAGAGCGATTCGTTCCGTGATGTCTACCAGCTGGACAAGGACGTGTTCTACGGCATCGTCCAGGCCGACCTGACCGACAGCACGCTGTTCGAAGTGGGTTACGAGTACCAGTCGCCGCATACCCGCGGCGTGACCTGGGGCGTGGTGCCGTACTGGGGCCCGGATGGCACGCCGGCCAACCTGCCGCGCTCGACCAACCTCTCCGCGTCGTGGAGCAGCTGGCCGATCATCGAGAAGACCACCTTCGCGCGGCTGGAACAGCAGCTGGGCAGCCACTGGTCGGTGAAGGGCGCGATCAGCCGCGCCAAACGCAACACCGATGGCGCGGTCTGGTATGGCGCACAGGGCTACCCGCGTGCCGATGGCACCGGCGTGCTCGCCTACATCGGCAACTTCGTTGAAGACAGCACGATGGATGTGGCGGACGTCAACGCCACCGGCAGCTTCGAACTGTTCGGCCACACCCAGGAAGTGGTGTTCGGCGCAGGCCAGTCGGTGCGCAAGGGCGCGTACCCGGCGGCCTCCATCGACCCCTCCCCCGCCAGTTACGCCCAGGTGCCCGACTGGCGGAACTGGACCGGCGATGTCGCGCCGCTGTCGGTGACCCGTCCGGGCTACCTGGGTTCGCAGGATGAGCTGCGCCAGCAGGCGGCCTACGTGGCTACCCGCCTGCGCCTGGCCGACCCGCTGCTGGTGGTGGCCGGCGTGCGCTACGGCACCTGGGAAACCAAGACCTGGCGCTACAGCTACGACAGCAGCGGCGACCGCACCGGCACCACGCGCACCGGCTACAAGCCCAAGGACCAGACCACGCCGTACGCCGGCGTGGTGTACGACTTCAACCGCGTGCTCAGCGCCTATGCCAGCTACACCGACATCTTCGCGCCGCAGAACTACCGCGACAAGAACGGCAGCTACCTGGAGCCGGTGGTCGGCAAGATGTACGAAGGCGGCCTGAAGGCCGAGTTCTTCGACGGCCTGCTGAATGCCTCGGCGGCGATTTTCGAGGGCGAGAAGGACAACGTGGCCGAGGTCGATGATTCGGTGCCGCTGAATTCGCTTCCGGATGGCACCCAGGCCTACCGCTCCACCGGCAAGGGCAACAAGGTGCACGGCTGGGAAGTGGAGGCACAGGGCAGTCTCGGCGAAAGCTGGAACCTCTCGGCGGGCTTTGCCCACGCCGTCAGCCGCAGCCAGGCCGGCGTCGTACAGAACAGCACCACCCCGCAGGACACCTTCCGCCTCAACGCCAGCTGGCGCCCGGGCGGCATCGATGGCCGCTTCTGGCTGGGCGGCGGTGCCACCTGGCAGAGCCGCATCTGGCGCGCCAGCGTCAAGCCGGCAGCCGACTACCTGACCAGCGGCCGCACCGAAAGTGCGCGTATCCGCCAGGACGCGTTCTACCTGCTGAACCTGGCCGGCGGCTACCGCTTCAACGAGAACTTCAGCGCCCAGCTCAACATCAGCAACCTGCTGGACAAGAAGTATTACAGCAACGTCGGTTTCTACAACGGCGTGTACTGGGGTGAACCGCGCAACGTCACCATGACCCTGCGCTGGAAGCTCTGACGCCCTGATGGATGGCGCCGGTTCTGCGACCGGCGCCCGGCCATGGATGGCCAACCCCGGCGCGCTTCGGTGCGCCGGCCTTTCTTCCAACGAACCTGCAGGACCGCCGTGGACCGCTCGCCCGAACTTGCCAGCTCCCGCCTCAGCACCTTCTTCGCCAGCGAACGCTGGGGAGTGCTGTCCCGTTCCCTGGCCGCGATCTTCGGTGGCTACGCGCTGGCCTCGATGACCAGCGTGTTCTGCGCCGTGGCCCTGCCCGCCGCGCGTGGCCAGGCCGTGCTGACCGGCATGCTGCTGGCCATCGTGGTCGCCGCCTGCGCCGCGTTGTGGGCCTTCGCCACGCGCAGCGCACTGCGCGCCTGGGTCGGCATCCTCGGCCCCACCCTGCTGCTGGCCACCGCGTCGCGCCTGCTGGGGGCCTGGGCATGAAGAACGGATTCCGCCAGTCGATGGCCTGGCTGCACACCTGGACCGGCCTGCTGGTCGGCTGGCTGCTGCTGCTGATCTTCATGGCCGGCACCGCCAGCTACTACCGCGAGGAGATCAGCCGCTGGATGCGCCCGGAGCTGCCCAGCGCCAGGGTCAGCACCGACGTAGCCGCGCAGCGCGCCATCGATTTCCTGCAGGACAAGGCTGGCAACGCCGAGATGTGGTATGTGACGCTGCCGCAGCCGCGCAACCCGGCGATGAGCACGTTCTGGCGCGTGCCCGCCGGCCAGGCCGATCCGTCCAAGGGCCGTCGCGGTGCCTTCGGCGATGCAACGCTGGACCCGAACACCGGCGGCGAACTGAAGGCGCGCGATACCCGTGGCGGTGACTTCTTCTACCGCCTGCATTTCGACCTGCACTACATCCCGGTGTACTGGGCGCGCTACCTGGTGGGCTTCTGCGCGATGTTCATGCTGGTGGCGATCATCACCGGCGTCATCACCCACAAGAAAATCTTCAAGGACTTCTTCACCTTCCGCAAGAACAAGGGCCTGCGGTCGTGGCTGGATTTCCACAACGTCAGCGCGGTGATGGCCCTGCCCTACCACGCGATGATCACCTACACCGGCATCGTCACCCTGATGATCATGTACCTGCCGTGGGGCGTGAAAGTGGCCTACCCGCATGACGAGGACAAGTTCTTCGCCGAAGCCTTCGGTGGCATGCCCGAGGTAAGCGCACCGGCCGAGGGCCGCGCGCCGCCGCTGCCGATCGCGCAACTGCTGGACAGCGCGCGCGCACACTGGAAGGGCGTGGAAGTGGCGGGCTTCACCGTGACCAACCCGGGCGCCGCCAACGCGGTCATCGACATCCGCCAGCGCGACGGCAAGCGGCTGTCCACCGATACCCCGGCGCTTCGCTATGACATGGCCAGCGGTGCGCTGCTGCAGGAGAGCCCGCCTTCCGGCGCCGCAACCGCCACCCGTGGCGTGATGTATGGCCTGCACCTGGCCCGCTTCGCTGATTGGGGCCTGCGCGCGTTGTTCTTCCTGTCCGGCCTGACCGGCTGCCTGATGGTGGCCAGCGGCGTGGTGCTGTGGGCGGTGAAGGAACGGCCCAAGCATGCCAAAAGTTGCCGCATCGGCTTCGGCCTGCGCCTGGTCGATGCGCTGAACATCGGCGCCGTGGCCGGCCTGCCGATCGCGTTTGCCGCCTACTTCTGGGGCAACCGCCTGCTGCCGCTGGAGATGGCCGAGCGCTCGAATGCCGAGGCCAACGTGTTCTTCTACGCTTGGGGCGCCGCTCTGCTGGCGGCCTTCATCTGGCCCAAGCGGATGATGTGGGTGTGGCAGCTGTACATCGGCGCGGCCGCCTTCGCGCTGGTGCCGGTCGTCAATGCACTGACCACCCACGCGCACCTGGGCGCGACCCTGCTCAGTGGCGATTGGGTGCTGGCGGGTTTCGATCTGTCGATGCTCGCCTTCGGCGCGATGCTGGCGATGTGCGGCCGGCGCATGCAGCGCTGGACGCCGCCGCTGAGCGCGGCCGAAAAAAAGATGCGCGCAGCGGCGGCTGCAGCCACCAAGGTACCGGCTGCGCCTGCGGCTACCGAAGCGGAGGCCGGCGCATGATCCTGCTGGCCCTGACCCTGTCCTTCTCCGCGTTCACCGCGCTGTCGCTGGCGATGGAAAAGCACCAGCAGGACCTGCACGGCAAGGCCGCCGCGACGCCGGCACGGCGCGCACAGTGGCGCGTGCTGGGCTGGGCGCTGCTGACGGTCGCGTTCGCGCTGTGCGTGGTCGACCATGGCTGGGCGATGGGCCCGGTGCTGTGGCTGGGTGCGCTGACCCTGGCTGGCGTGCCGCTGGCATTTGGCCTGTACCCGTACCGGCAGACGTGGATCGCACCGCTGGCCATCGCGCTGCCGGTTCTCGGCCTGTTGGTGGCGTTTCTGTAAGCCGGCAGTCGGAGTCGGACCCCTTGCGCGCCGCGCAAGGACTCTGACCCCATCCAGGCACCGCGCATCCACGCATGGCGTGGGTCCACGCCGGGCATGGCCCGGCGCTACCGGCCTACAATTCCTGATATGGAATCAACTGCCCTGCTGCAACGGATTGCTGGAATCCGCTTCTTTTCCCGCTTGGGCGAAGAATTGCCGGCAACCTCAGACATCGTTCCCGTAGCATCCCTGACGCAAGCGTTGCAGGCCATTGATGCCGATGACTTCGAATGGATGCCGGTAACGCTGGGCGATCCGGATCCGTTCCATGGCGCATTGCCGCGCCCCGCCGAGCTGGCCGAACCCCGCCGCGAACTCAACCGCACCCTGATGCGCGTCCTGTCCGCCTCCGATCTGCCGGCCCTGCGCTGCGGCGCGCATTACCTGCACCAGGTTGCACGCGATGCGGCGATGTTCGCCGGGCGGCAGCGGTTGCTGGAATTACACCTTGGCCTGCCGGCGCACTGGGAGCCAGTGATCGCGTTGTACGAACAAGGGCATTGGCCGTTGGCCCACGCCCCGGGTCGGTTGCTGGTGTTGTAGGGCCATCCACGCATGGCGTGGATCTACGCCGGGCATGGCCCGGCGCTACCGGGACCGGATCCATTGCGCACCGCGCAAGGGATCCGACCCCCAGGTACCGGTCAGCCCAGGCGCTTCAGTTCCCACGCGCGGTGGATGCGCGCGTTGCGCTCGAAGTCCGGGCCAATCGTGCGCGCGGTGATCTCGCGGCACTGGGCGAACTCGGCAATGGCGTTTTCTTCCAGCTTGAAGCGGCGGAAGTTGTTGGAGAAATACAGCACGCCGCCCAGCGCCAGGCGCGCCACCGCGGCACGCAGCATCTTCACCTGTTCGCGCTGCACGTCGAAGTCGTCGGCACGGGCCGAGTTCGAGAACGTCGGCGGATCGCAGAAGATCACGTCGTACTGGCCACGGTCGCCTTCCAGCCATGCCATCGCATCGGCCTGCACCAGCAGATGCTGGTTGCCGCCCTGGCCGTTCAGCGCCAGGTTGTCGTAGCACCACTGCAGATAGGTCGCCGACAGATCGACGCTGGTGGTACTGGCCGCGCCGGCCACCGCCGCCTGCACACTGGCCACGCCGGTGTAGCAGAACAGGTTGAGGAAGCGCTTGCCACGCACCTGCTCGGCCATCATCCGGCGCAGCGGACGGTGGTCCAGGAAGAGACCGGTATCGAGGTAATCGAACAGGTTCACCTGCAGCAGCGCGTTGTTCTCACGCACCACGATGAACTCGTCGCGCTGCTCGAAGCGGCCGTACTTGCTGCCGCCCTTGCCGCGCTCGCGCGACTTCATCGACACCTGCTCCGGCGGCACGCCGAACACTTCGCGCGCGGCGGCCAGCAGTTCGTTGCGCCGACGGCGCACGTCGTTTTCCGGAATCGCGGCCGGTGCAGCGTATTCCTGCACGTGCAGGAAGGTGCGGCGCTGGCCACCGTCTTCTTCATAGACGTCGATGGCCGCCGCGTACTCCGGCAGGTCGGCATCGTAGGCGCGGAAGCAGGTGATGTCCTCGCGCGCGCGCCAGCTCTTGAACTTCTTCAGGTTCTTGCGCAGGCGGTTGGCCACCATCTGCGCGCCTTCGCTCAGTTCGCGCGGCTGCGCCGGGTCGCGGCCCGGCACGGCGACCGGGTCGCAGACGATCAGCGCGCACTCCAGCGCACCATTGAACATCTGGTACTTCTTGCCCGCGCGCAGGCCGGTGGCGAAGGCCAGTTCATCGTTGCCGCACAGCAGGCTCGCGCGCCACTGCGGCACGGCCTTCTGCAGCGCATTGCCCAGCGCGCGGTACAGCGCCGGATCGGCGGCCAGGCGCTCGTCGTAGGGCGGGTTGCAGACCACCGCGCCGATTTCCTGCTCCGGTGCGGCCAGGTCGGCCACGTCGGCACGGGTGAAGCGGATGGCGTGGGCCACGCCGGCCACTTCGGCATTCTCGCGGGCGGCCTGGATGGCCACCGGGTCGATGTCGCTGCCGTGGATGACCGGCTTCAGTGCGGCCAGGCCAGCGGCTTCGCGATCACGCGCTTCACTCTGGATCGCCTTCCAGGCGGCCTTGTCGAAACCCAGCCAGCGGCTCGGCGGCAGGCTGCCATGGCGCATCAGGCCGGGGGCGACGTCGGCGGCCATCAGCGCGCCTTCGATCAGCAGCGTGCCGCTGCCGCACATCGGGTCCAGCAGGCCACCACCGGCGGCGTGCAGGCGCGGCCACTGCGCGCGCAGCAGCAGTGCGGCGGCCAGGTTTTCCTTCAGCGGCGCCTCGTGGGCGGCGCCTCGCCAGCCACGGCGGTGCAGCGAGCCGCCGCCGAGATCGATCGACAGCGAGGCACGGCCCTTGCGCAGCGACAGGTTCACGCGCACGTCGGGCAGGTCGGTGTTGACCGAGGGGCGTTCCAGGCCTTCGTCACGCATGCGGTCGACGATGGCGTCCTTGATCCGCTGCGCGGCAAAGCGCGCATGGGTGATCTTGTCGCCGGACACGTGGGCGTCCACCGCCAGGGTCATCTCCGGCTTGATGTGCTCGTGCCACGGCAGCGCGCGCACGCCGTCGTAGAGGGCCTGCTCGTCCGGGCACTCGAACGCGTCGATCGGCCACAGCACGCGGCTGGCCAGGCGCGACCACATGACGATCCGCAGCGCCTGCTCCAGTTCGCCTTCGGCGTTGACGCCGGCAATGGTGGCGGTGGCCTTGCCAAGGCCCAGGGCCGACAGTTCATCGGCAAGCAGGTATTCCAGGCCCTTGGCGCAGGAGACGAAGAATTTCACGGGATCGGTTCGCAGGTGGTCGGGCGCGGCACGGGGGCCGGGCCAGTCGGAAAGGAGGGCCGTGGACACGGCCGGCAGGCCCGCGCCGGGGGCGGCGGGGCTGCCATTGTAGTCAAAGCGGGCGGGCGCGCCGTGCGCCCGGGCTTCACAGCTGGCGCAGGAGGCGCTCGAAGGCCTGCGCGGAGGCCTCTACGTGACGTTCCAGGCGGTGGCCGTCGTCCACCAGCAGCAGCTGCGCCGAGCGCGCCTGCGCCCAGGCGATGACCCCGGCGGCCGGTACCACCTCGTCATGCCAGGCCTGGACCACCGTGGTCGGCACGGCAGCGGCGTCCAGCGCCGGCATCGGGCCCATGGTGGTGGGCGGCACCATCAGGAACAGGCCGGCCACCGGCACCTGCAGCGAGGCGATGCCGGAAATGTAGGCGCCCAGGCTGGACCCGGCCAGCACCACCGGGCCCTGCGCAGCGGCCGCGGCGGCACGCTCGACCAGCCGCTGCAGGCGGGTGCGCACGTCGCCGACGCGGCTGATCTCGCTCATCGCGTCCAGGTCGGTGTAGTCGGGGCGCTCGTGGGTCCAGCCCAGCCGCTCGGCAACCTCGGCCAGGGCGGTGACCTTGGTGGCCTCCGGGCCGCTCTCGAAGCCATGGGACAGGATGCAGTGGCCGCGGCTCATGCATGCGCTCCCAGGGAGCGGTTCAACGTCGATCGGGAAGGCAGGTTCATCCTGCAATGCTAGCATCGCCGCATGCCCACCCCGCTCCTGCCCGGCCTGCAGCTGCAGCCCCTGCCCTACCACGACCGCCTGCCCCTGCGTGATGCCGACAGCCTGCGGATGGTGGTGATCCACTGCACCGAGCTGCCGGACCTGGCGATGGCCCGCGAGTATGGCGAGCGCGTGCTGTATGACAGCGGCGCGGGCAACAGCGGGCATTTCTACATCGACCGCGACGGCGGCATGGTGCAGTACGTGGCGCCGGAGCGCATCGCCCACCACGTGCGCGGCATGAACGCCGATACGGTGGGCATCGAGCTGGTCAACACCGGCCGCTACCCGCACTGGTTCGACAGCCGCCACCAGGCGATGGACGAGCCGTATACGGAGGCGCAGCTGGTGGCGCTGGAGGCGCTGCTGCTGGCGCTGGTGGCACGGTATCCGTCGCTGCAGCGCATTGCCGGGCACGACCAGCTGGATCTGGAGCGGGTGCCGGCCAGTGATGATGCGGGGCTGACGGTGGCGCGCAAGCGGGATCCGGGGCCGTTGTTTCCATGGGCGCGGGTGCTGGCGAAGGTGCCGTTGCAAGGGTTGGAGTGAGGGTTTGCAGGGCTGCGCCCTGCACCTGCAGACGCCAGGGCAACAGCAGAAGCTGGCTTCCTGAGGGGAGGCAGGGTGGGTCCGGTTGAGGGGGGCGCCGTAAACCCGTCCATGGGGGCTTGGTCGCGGCATCCATGCCGCTCACACCCCCTCAACCGGACCCACCCTGCCTTCGACAGTTTCCCGCGATCTGTCGGAACCTGCTGTTGATGGTGGGTACCGACCGTTGGTCGGCACGGGGTCGAATCAATCGAAATGCGCTTTTGTAGAGTCGAGCCGCGCTCGACTGCGCCTTGCACGGCTACCGGGCCGATAGGGTCAGAGCCGTTTCCCGTTGGGAAACGGATCCGACCCCGCGCGGCTCAGGCGCCGGTGGCGACCGGGCGGGTGCTGTCGCTGACCCAGCCGCTCCAGGAGTCGGCGTAGATGCGGGCGCCGCTCAGGCCGGCGCTTTCCATCGCCAGCAGCAGGTGGCAGGCGGTCACGCCGGATCCGCACATCAGCACGACGCGCTCGGGGTCCTGGCTGCCGATCACGCCCTGCAGTTCGGCGCGCAGTTCCTGCGGGTCGCGCAGGCGGCCGTCGAGGACGTTCAGGGCGAACGGGCGGTTGACCGCGCCGGGCACGTGCCCGGCCACCGGGTCCAGCGGCTCGACCTCGCCGCGGAAACGCTCGCCGGCGCGGGCGTCCACCAGCCAGCCGGGGGCGTGCTTGAGGCGCGCGGCGATTTCGTCGGCCGATGCCACCTGTGTGGTGTCGAAGCGGCCCGGATACGGGGGCTGCGCGGTCACCTCGCTGTGGCCTGTGCCCAGCGCGTGGCCCGCGGCCTGCCAGGCAGCAATGCCGCCGTCGAGCACGGCGACCCGGCTGTGGCCGATCAGGCGCAGCAGCCACCACAGGCGGGCGGCCGCCATGCTGCCGTCGCTGCCGTCGTAGACCACGACCTGGGTGTCCGGCCCGATGCCCCACTGGCCCACGCGCGCGGCGAAGGTGTCGCTGTCGGGCAGCGGATGGCGGCCATGGCCACTGCGGCGCAGGTCGGAAAGATCCTGGTTGAGATCGGCATGGACCGCACCCGGGATATGCCCGGCCGCGTACTGCCCCGCCCCGGCCTGCGGGTCAGCCAGCGCGGCGCGCGCATCCACCACGCGCACGGCGGTGCTGGCGGTGGCACGGGCATCGATCACGCGCACGTCGCCATCGAGGGCGGCGGCCAGCGTGGCGACATCGACCAGGGTGGTCCACGGCGGATCGATCGGCTTCATTGCACTTGCTCCAGGCGGCGACGCAGGTTGTAGAGGATGGCGGCGGTCGCGCCCCAGATGCGCTGGCCAGGCCAGCCGTATTCGAGGACATGGCGCAGGCGGCCGCGATGGTTGATCTCGACCTGGCGCAGGTTTTCGGCAGCCATCAGGTAGTCCAGCGGCACCTCGAACACCTCGGCCACCTCGCTGGGCTGCGGCACCGGCACGAAATCCGGATCGACCACCGCCACCACCGGGGTCACCCGGTAACCGGTGATGGTCACGAACGGATCGAGGTAGCCCAGCGCCTGCACCTGGCCCGGTGCCAGCGCGATTTCTTCCTGGCTCTCGCGCAGTGCGGCTGCCAGCGCATCGCGGTCGTCCGGTTCGGTGCGTCCGCCCGGGAAGCCGACCTGGCCACCATGAGTGCGCAGGGTCTCGGTGCGGCGGGTCAGGATGACCTGGGCACCGCCAGCACGCGGCACGATGCCGGCCAGCACCGCGGCTTCCACCGGCGGGCCGGGCGGCAGCAGGTCACTCAGTTCACTGCGGTTCCAGCCATCGCCCTGCGGCGGTTGGGCCAGCGGATGCAGCGCGCGCAGCAGGCGTTCGTGGTCGGCCAGTGATCCGCGCAGCGACTGCCGCAGTTGTTCGCGCAGGGGCTGCACGCGATGCAGGATGCTGCTGCGTTCTCGGTCGCTCATCGACGACCACCCTGCGATTTCATCGATATGCCGCCCGCACCCGGCGCACAGCCGGTTGTGATCCAGCTTGCACACTCCAATGCAGGGGCTTGCGACAACACGCGCCGGTTCTTCCGTAGTTTGCACCCTGCAACAGTAGCGCGAATGGCTGCAGTTGGGGACGATCACGAAGGTGCGTGATCGTCGCGGGATGCACAAACAGAAACGCGCCGGTGGAAGCCACCGGCGCGTTGTCTGCAGTGCAGTGATGTCGCTTCGACTTACTTGACGCTGACCAGCTTCACTTCGAACTGCACCGCCACGTTCGGCGGGAAACCGGTACGAGGGTCGGCGCCGTACGCCTGGTCCGGCGGCAGGGTGATTTCCCACTTCGAGCCTGCCGGCATCTGCAGCAGGGTCTCGCGCATGGCCTTCATTTCGACTTCGCTGACCTTGATCGACGGAATCTGCTGGGCCGGACGCGCTTCGGCCGGACGCTGGCCAAACGGGTACGGACCGGCCACTTCCAGCTGCACGGTGCTGGCCTGGGTCGGCTTGGCGCCCTTGCCGGCTTCGATCACGCGATACTGCACACCGCTCGGCAGCGACTGCACGCCCGCCTTGGCCTTGTTGGCCGCAACGAACTGGTCGCTCTTGGTCTTGTTTTCAGCAGCAGCCTTTTCGTACTCGGCCTTGGCGGCCTGGGCACGGCCCTGCTCGCGCTTCTGGAACGCTTCAACGGCCGGCTTCAGCTGCTCGGCGGTGATCGCCGGCTGCTTCTTGGCGTAGGCGTCCTGCAGGCCCTTCACCACCGAGTTGATGTCCAGCTGCTCACCACGACCGGTCAGCTCCGCCAGGTTGTTGCCGTAGTCGTAACCGAAGTAATAGCTCAGCTTGCCCTTTTCGGACGCGACGTCCTGGGCGAGGGCATTGCCCGTCAGGGCCAGGGCCGCGACGGCGACCGCGATAGAACGCAACTTCATCAAACAGTTCTCCAGGGGTGGTAACTCAGGGACGTTCTGCGCCGCCCTGAGGCGACGGGTTAGGATACCGGCCACAACGTGTAACCGCTACTGACCACGCAGGCTTTGACCCACCTGCGTTTCAGGAGTTCAATCTCACTTTTTTTTAACGTTCCAGGAGGTTTCCGTGGCCTCAGCCCCCGCCGACCCGCCCGTCGCCGCGACCGATGACGGTGCCATCCGCACCCTCACCGTGCAGCGCCCGGAAAAGCTCAACGCCCTCAATGCAGCCACCCTGCAGGCCCTGGCCGAGGCGTTCAGCGCGGCAGCGGCCGATCCGGACGTCCGCGTGGTGGTGCTGACTGGCGCCGGCACCAAGGCCTTCGTAGCCGGGGCAGACATCGCCGAGATGAACACCCTCAGCGCGGTTCAGGGACGTGATTTCTCGCTGCTTGGCCAGGCCCTGATGCGCCGGATCGAGCGCATGCCCAAGCCGGTCATCGCCCGCGTCAACGGCTTCGCGCTCGGCGGTGGGCTGGAGCTGGCCATGGCCTGCCACCTTCGCATCGCCGCCGATACCGCCAAGGTCGGCCAGCCGGAGATCAACCTGGGGCTGATCCCGGGCTTCGGCGGCAGCCAGCGGCTGCTGCGCCTGTGCGGCCGCGCCACCACCCTGGAACTGTGCCTGCTGGGCGCCCCCATCGATGCCGAACGCGCCCTCGCGCTGGGCATTGTCAACCAGGTGGTGCCGGTAGCCGAACTCGACAACCGCGTGCAGGACGTCGCCAGGCAGCTGGCACGCTCGGCGCCGCTGGCTCTGCGCGGCCTGCTCGATGCCGTGCACGTGGGCGGCGAATGCAGCCTGGAAGCCGGCCTGGAGTATGAAAGCGCGCAGTTCGGCCTGCTGTTCGCCACCGAAGACATGCGCGAAGGTACCAGCGCGTTCCTGCAGCGCCGCCCGCCGGCCTTCCAGAATCGCTGATCGCATGGCATCCCGACCCAACCCCGTGCAGCTGTTTGCCCGGGTCCAGGCAGACGATCTCGATGGTGCCCTGCAGAACGGCCTGATGGACTACATCGCTGCGGATGCCGACGCACGCCTGCTGCCCGACCACCCGGAGCTGCCGCAAAGGCTGCTGCGGGCACAACATGACCTGCGCACCGCCTGGGCCGCACGCGAACGCTTTCGCGCACGCGCCGTTCGCCTTGCACGCCGTGAAGCCGAACGTGATGCACGTCGCACACCGGCTCCGGCGCCCGATGTGAAACCCGCGCTGCCCGCTGCGGCCGCCGCGATCCTCGCCCGGGCCAAGGCCCGCGCCGCAGGCAAGGAGCAGTAATGGCCACTGCAAAGAAGACTACGCGCGCACCTGCGCGTCGTGGCAGCGTGATGCCGCGCGCCGACGTGGTGGAAATGTTCACCCGCCTGCGCGAACTCAACCCGCACCCGAAGACCGAACTGGAATACAGCTCACCGTTCGAACTGCTGGTGGCGGTGGCACTGTCGGCGCAGGCCACGGACGTGGGCGTCAACAAAGCGACGCGACGCTTGTTCCCGGTGGCCGACACACCGGCGAAGATCCTCGCACTCGGTGAGGACGGCCTGAAGAAATACATCGCCACCATCGGCCTGTTCAACGCGAAGGCAAAGAACGTGATCGCCACGTGCGCGATCCTGCTGGAGAAGTACGACGGCGAAGTGCCGCGCGATCGCGAAGCGCTCGAAGCCCTGCCCGGTGTCGGCCGCAAGACCGCCAACGTGGTGCTCAACACGGCGTTCGGCGAACCGGTGATGGCGGTGGACACGCACATCTTCCGCGTCTCCAACCGCACCGGGCTGGCACCGGGTAAAAGTGTGCGCGAAGTCGAGGACCGTCTGGTGAAGGTGATCCCGGCCGAGTTCCTGCTCGATGCGCACCACTGGCTGATCCTGCACGGACGGTATGTGTGCAAGGCACGCAAGCCGGATTGCCCGGGCTGCGTGATTGCCGACCTGTGTCGCTTCAAGGAAAAAACCGTCGCGTAGGCCGCAGGAAACGCATCCACGCGTGGCATGGATCTACTGCAATCCATGCGCAACCCCAGCGTCACATGCAAGCGTTTACATCGTCAGCCCCTGACGCGACGGGGCCTGCGGCGGATCCCGGCCGCGCGCGAACTGTCACATTTACGCAATCTTTACCTTCTAGCCTGCGCGCATCTTCCCACCTGCCTGCAAGGCTCCTCTCCATGAAACTGCATCACCAACTCCTGACGGTGGCCGTGGCTGCTGCGCTGTACGTGCCGGCTGCTCACGCTGAAGTCGCCATCGATGTGATCGGCGGTTCGGAAATCACCTTCGAAGGCCTGGTCCAGGCCGACGGCAACTGGTTCGACAATGACGTCGTGGACCTCAACGGCGGTGACGCCGGCAATGGCAAGGACAGCGAATTCGAACTGCGTCGCGCCGAGCTGGTGCTGAAGGGCAAGGGACCGGGCAACGTGGAGTGGGTCGTCGGCTACGACGCCAAAGCTGACAAGTTCCTCGACACCAACGTCAAGTACAAGCTGCTGGGCAACGCCAACCACTTCATCCAGGCCGGCCAGTTCAAGCAGCCGAACAGCCTGGAAGAACTGTCCAGCACCAAGAACAACGACTTCATCTCCAAGGCTGCGGTCACCAACACCTACGCGGTCGCCCGCCGCCTCGGTGGTGCCTACAGTTACGGCCAGGACAACTGGTCGGTCACCGCCAGCGCCTTCGGTCGTGAACTGACCCGCAACCTGGCCCACGGCAGCGGCTACGGCGCACGCGGCACCTTCGCCCCGATCAACGAGAAGGGCCAGGTCCTGCACTTCGGCCTGAGCTACGTCGACTACGACGCCGACGCCGACACCCTGCGCGTGCGTGCCCGTCCGAACGCCGACCTGGCCACTGCGCGCCTGGTCGACAGCGGCAACATGACCGACACCGACCGCGTCAGCACCCTCGGCGCTGAAGCCATGTACTTCCAGGGTCCGTTCAAGGCCCAGGCCGAGTACTACAGCAGCAAGGCCAAACGCTACGACCACGACAACTACACCAGCGACGGTTACTACGTCAGCGGAGTGTGGAACGTGACCGGCGAGACCTGGAGCTACAAGGGCGGTACCCCAGGCACCGGCCTGCCGAACAACCCGGCTGGCGGCCAGTGGCAGCTGGGCGTGCGTTACGACCACATGGATCTGAACGACGGCAACCTGTCGGCCAACCCGGTGGCCGGTCGTCCGCCGATCGTCGATGGCGTGCTGGGCGGCAAGATGGACATCTGGACCGTCGGCGCCAACTGGTACTGGCGTTCGAACTTCAAGTTCATGGTCAACTACGTGATGGTGGACAGCAAGAAGTACAGCTCTACCGCCCGCGGCTTCGTCAATGACGATCCGAACATCCTGGAAGCCCGCGCGCAGTTCTTCTGGTAAGACCTGACGCACGCGTTGCAACGAAGGCACGGCTCCGGCCGTGCCTTCGCCGTCTCAGCGCCCTCTCGCCCCGCGACCCGGGCGGCCGCACCTGCGCAGCACCGGCGCCGGAGCTGCGCCGCGGGGGCCGCAAAGCGCCCTTCCCTGCCCTGTCCCGAAGGCCTCGCAGGCCATCTGGCGCGGGTTCCGGGACATTCATGACGGGTGTCACGATTGCGTCATATGACAGACGCGGGCGTGTCACGTAACCGTTATGGAATGTGCACCGAAACGTCGGGCAGCCGCCCTTCGACCACCCCAGGAGTCTCTCCCGTGATCCACGCCTTCAAGTCGCGCGCCGCTGTCGCCATCCTGGCTGCATCGTCCGTGTTTGCCGCCAACGCCGCCGATGTCACCGGCGCGGGCGCTTCGTTCATCTACCCGGTCATGTCCAAGTGGTCGGCGGACTACAGCACCGCGACCGGCAAGAAGGTCAACTACCAGTCGATCGGCTCCGGTGGTGGTATCGCCCAGATCAAGGCGGCGACCGTGGACTTCGGTTCCTCCGACGCCCCGCTGAAGCCGGAAGAGCTGGCTGCTGCCGGCCTGGCCCAGTTTCCGTCGGTCATCGGCGGCGTGGTGCCGGTCATCAACGTGGCCGGCGTCGCCCCGGGCGCGCTGAAGCTGGACGGGCCGACCCTGGCCAACATCTTCCTGGGCAAGATAAAGACCTGGAACGACCCGGCCATCGCTGCCCTGAACAGCGGCCTGACCCTGCCGAACGCCAAGATCACCATCGTCCACCGTTCGGACGGTTCGGGCACCACCTTCAACTTCGTCAACTACCTGTCCAAGGTCAGCCCGGAGTGGAAGAGCAAGGTCGGTGAAGGCACCTCGGTCCAGTGGCCGGCCGGCATCGGCGGCAAGGGCAACGAAGGCGTCGCTGCCTACGTGAAGCAGATCAAGGGTGGCATCGGCTACGTCGAGCTGTCCTACGCCCTGCAGAACAAGATGTCCTACGCGGCAATGAAGAATGCTGCCGGCAAGATCGTGCAGCCGTCGGACGCCTCGTTCTCGGCCGCGGCCGCCAGCGCTGACTGGGCCAATGCCAAGGACTTCTACCTGGTCATGACCAACGCCCCGGGCGAGCAGGCCTGGCCGATCACCGCCACCAACTTCATCCTGGTGCGCAAGCAGCCGAAGAACGTGGCCGGCGCCAGGTCGACCCAGGAATTCTTCCGCTGGATCTACAAGAACGGCGACGCCCAGGCCAAGCAGCTGGACTACGTGCCGCTGCCGGACACCCTGGTCAAGCAGATCGAGACCTACTGGTCGCAGAACCTGAAGTACTGAGCAAGGCGTTCCCCCGCAGGAACGGGGGTCGGCGGGTCCTCTCTCCCTCGCCGATCCCAACCGGGCGCTGGACCTTCGGGTCTGGCGCCTTTCTCTTTTGGGGGCCCGGCCCTGCCCCTTGTAGAGCCGAGCCCATGCTCGGCTGACGGACCGCAGCCGATCATGGGCTCGGCTCTGCAAGGGCAGGCGCCGTCGAGCGAGCTCGACGCTACGGGAGGTGGACCGCGCGCAGTCCAAGGCCCCGGGGGCACCGGACATCCCCGCCCCGGGCGTCCAGAACCCCGTGAAACCCTTGTCAGAACGTGATGTCCGACACCTCTGTCATGGACGTCATACGGCTGTAACAAAAACATCATTTCATAGCCGCATCCGCTGACGCCGTCAGCTCTTCCCCGCTATGGAGTGAACATGAAACTGCACTCGGCCGGCCTCGCCGCCCTTTCCCTGGCCATCGCCCTGGGCCTGTCGGCCTGCGGTGGCGACAAGCAGGCTGCACAACAGCCGGCTGCCGACGCAGCCGCCGCGCCGGCCGTTGCCGGTGACAAGGTGACTGCTGAGGTCTCCGGCGCTGGCGCATCCTTCATCTTCCCGCTGGTGTCCAAGTGGTCGGCCGACTACAACACCGCCACCGGCGCCAAGATCAACTACCAGTCGATCGGTTCGGGTGGCGGCATCGCCCAGATCAAGGCCGGCACCGTTGATTTCGGTTCCTCCGACAAGCCGCTGAGCAGCGACGAGCTGGCCCAGGCCGGCCTGGCCCAGTTCCCGTCGGCCATTGGCGGCGTGGTCCCGGTCGTCAACATCGAAGGCCTGGAAGCCGGCAAGCTGCGCCTGACCGGTGCCCTGCTGGCCGACATTTTCCTGGGCAAGGTCAAGACCTGGAACGACCCGGCCATCGCCGCGGCCAACCCGGGCGTGACCCTGCCGGACGGCAAGATCACCATCGTCCACCGTTCGGACGGTTCGGGCACCACCTTCAACTTCTCCAACTACCTGTCCAAGGTCAGCCCGGAGTGGAAGACCAAGGTCGGCGAAGGCACCTCGGTGCAGTGGCCGGATGGCGTCGGTGGCAAGGGCAACGAAGGCGTTGCCTCCTACGTGAAGCAGATCAAGGGCTCCATCGGCTATGTCGAGCTGGCCTACGCGCTGCAGAACGCCATGCCGTACGCCGCCCTGCAGAACGCCGCAGGCACCTGGGTGCAGCCGAACGCTGAAACCTTCGCCGCCGCTGCTGCCAGCGCCGACTGGGCCAGCGCCAAGGACTTCAACCTGGTCATCACCAACGCCCCGGGCGAGCAGGCGTGGCCGATCACCGCCACCAACTTCATGCTGATGCAGAAGAAGCCGAAGGACGCCAAGCGCAACCAGGACACCCTGGCCTTCTTCAAGTGGGCCTTCGAGAACGGCCAGACCCAGGCCAACGAGCTGCACTACGTGCCGCTGCCGGCCGAACTGACCAAGCAGATCGAGGCCTACTGGGGCACCGAGCTGAAGTGATGGACCCGACGGTGCCCGCCCCGCGCGGGCACCGTCACTTCCACGTCGTGCCGCCCCCTTTCCTGGCCCTGCCGTCCCCATGAATGCCATCGCCCAGCCTGTAGCAGCTCCGTCCACGCGCGATGCGCGTGATGCCCGCAATGACAAACTGTTCCGATGGGTGCTGGTCGGCACCGTCATCTTCGTCCTGATCGCCCTGGCCTGCGCCGCGCTGTCCATGCTGTGGGGCGGCCGCCACGCCCTGCAGATGCAGGGCCTGAGCTTCTTCTTCTCCTCCGACTGGAATCCGGTCGAAAACAAGTTCGGCGCCCTCGCCCCGATCTACGGCACCCTGGTCACCGCGTTCATCGCGATGGTCATCGCCGTGCCGGTCAGCTTCGGCATCGCCTTCTTCCTCACCGAAGTCGCGCCTCGCTGGCTGCGTGGCCCGGTCGGTACCGCCATCGAACTGCTGGCAGGCATCCCCTCGATCATCTACGGCATGTGGGGCCTGTTCGTGCTGGTGCCAGTGATGACCGAGTACGTCACCCCGTTCCTCAACGAAACCCTGGGCGAATGGCCGATCATCGGGCCGATGTTCCAGGGCCCGCCGCTGGGCATCGGCATGCTCACCGCCGGTTTCGTGCTGGCCATCATGGTCATCCCGTTCATCTCCTCGGTGATGCGCGAAGTGTTCCTGACCGTGCCGACCCGCCTGAAGGAATCGGCCTACGCGCTGGGTTCCACCAAGTGGGAAGTGAGCTGGGACATCGTCCTGCCCTACACCCGCTCGGCCGTCATCGGCGGCGTCTTCCTCGGCCTCGGCCGCGCACTGGGCGAAACAATGGCCGTGGCCTTCGTGATCGGCAACAGCGTGCGCCTGTCGCCCTCGCTGCTGGAACCGGGCACCACCATCGCCGCGCTGATCGCCAACGATTTCGGCGAGGCCACTGAAACCTACCGCTCGGCGCTGCTGCTGCTCGGCTTCGTCCTGTTCATCGTCACCTTCGTCGTGCTGGCCATCGCCCGCCTGATGCTGATGCGCCTGTCCCGCAAGGAGGGCAACTGATGTCCACCACCGCTGACTCCCTGTACCTGCGCCGCCGCATCGGCAATGTCATCGCCATCGCGCTGTCCTGCGCCACCGCCCTGTTCGGTCTGTTCTTCCTAGGCTGGATCCTGTTCACCCTGGCATCCAAGGGCCTGGCCGGCATCAATCTTGATCTGTTCACCAGGATGACGCCGCCTCCGATGCAGGAAGGCGGCCTGGCCAATGCCTTCTTCGGCAGCGCGGTGATGTGTGCGCTGGCGATCGGCATCGGCACCCCGCTGGGCGTACTGGCCGGTACATGGCTGGCCGAGTACGGCAACGCCCGCAAGGCCGGCACCGTGGTCCGCTTCGTCAACGACATCCTGTTGTCGGCACCGTCCATCGTGCTGGGCCTGTTCGTCTACACCCTGTACGTGATGCAGACCGGCGGCAACTTCTCCGCCTTCGCGGGTGCCCTGTCGCTGGCCTTCATCGTGCTGCCGGTGGTGGTACGCACCACCGACGAGATGCTGCGCCTGGTGCCTTCACAGATGCGCGAAGCCGCCCTGTCGCTGGGCATCCCGCAGTGGAAAGTGATCGTGCAGGTGCTGTACCGCAGTGCCTCGGCCGGCATCATCACCGGCATCCTGCTGGCCCTGGCCCGTATCTCCGGTGAGACCGCGCCGCTGCTGTTCACCGCCTTCGGCAACCAGTACTGGAACAACAACATCTTCCAGCCGATGGCCTCGGTGCCGGTGGTGATGAACCAGTTCGCCGGCAGCCCGTATGAATCCTGGCAGGTGCTGGCCTGGGCCGGTGCCCTGGTGCTGACTGTCTTCGTGTTGCTGGTCAGCCTTGCCGCCCGTGGCATCCTGCTGCGCAACCGTATCTCCCATGACTGACCTTTCCGTGGATAACGCCATGAACGACCTCTCCAACGCCGTGCCCATGCAGCGCATCGCGGTGCCGGCCTCGCACGAGAACCTGCACACGCCGTCGCCGGTCAAGCTGGCCGCGCGTGGTCTGGACTTCTACTACGACAAGTTCCACGCCCTGAAGGGCATCAACCTGGAGATCCCGGAAAAGCGCGTGACCGCGCTGATCGGTCCCTCCGGTTGCGGCAAGTCGACCCTGCTGCGCATCTTCAACCGCATCTACGCGCTGTACCCGAAGCTGGAAGCGCGTGGTGAGGTGCTGCTGGACGGCGAGAACATCCTGTCGCCGAAGTACCCGATGAACCGCCTGCGCAGCAAGGTCGGCATGGTGTTCCAGAAGCCGGTGCCGTTCCCGATGACCATCTTCGAGAACGTGGCCTACGGCATCCGCCACCACGAGAAGTTGAGCAAAGCCGACATGGCCGACCGCGTCGAGCAGGCGCTGCGCCAGGGCGCGCTGTGGGACGAAGTGAAGGACAAGCTGGGGCAGAGCGCCCTGGGCCTGTCCGGTGGCCAGCAGCAGCGTCTGTGCATCGCCCGTGCCGTGGCCCTGCGCCCGTCGGTGCTGCTGCTGGACGAGCCGACCTCGGCGCTGGACCCGATCTCGACCAGCCGCATCGAGCAGCTGGTGGAAGAGCTCAAGCACGAGTACACCATCGTCATCGTCACCCACAACATGCAGCAGGCAGCGCGCGTGTCCGACTACACCGCCTTCATGTACCTGGGCGACCTGATCGAGCACGACCGTACCGAAGTGATCTTCTCGCAGCCCTCGCAGCGGCAGACCGAGGACTACATCACCGGTCGCTTCGGCTGATCGGTGTTGCCCCCTCGCCACATGTCCCAGCCAGGCGCGGCCTGGCTCTACCCGGATTGCAGACCATGAATCTTCCCAACGACCACATCGTCAAGAGCTACGACGAAGAGCAGCAGCGCCTGGTGGCCGAAATCGTGCGCATGGGCGAGATGGCCGTCGCCCAGCTGGAGGCGTCGATGGACGTCATCGAGAAGCGCGACGAGAACGCCGCCCACCGCATCATCGCCAACGATGAAGCCATCGACCAGCTGGAACAGCAGATCAGCCACGACGTGATGCGCCTGGCCCTGCGCGGCCCGATGGCCCGCGACCTGCGCGAGATCCTGGCCGGCCTGCGCATCCCGGCTGACATCGAACGCATCGGTGACTACGCCGCGAACGTGGCCAAGCGCTCGATCGCGCTGGGCAAGGTGCCGCCGCTGCCGCAGATCCAGGGCCTGCGCGCCCTCGGCCGCCTGGCCGCGCAGCAGGTGCGCCGCGCCATCGCCGCCTACCGCGACAACGACGCCGAGGCCGCCATCGCCCTGCGCCAGGACGACGCCCGCCTGGACGCGCAGTACACCGCGCTGTTCCGCGAGCTGCTGACCTACATGATGGAAGACCCGCGCAACATCACCCCGTGCACCCACCTGCTGTTCATGGCCAAGAACCTGGAGCGCGTGGGCGACCACGCCACCAACATCGCCGAGAACGTGTGGTTCCTGGTGCACGGTGAGCAGCCGCTGCCGCCGCGCGAGAAGCGCGACGAGACGTCGAGCACCGACCAGGTCTGACACTGCGCTGCAACAGCAGTTTCGTCTACGCAGGCCCCTGTCGGCATGACAGGGGCCTTTTTGTTGGCGCGCGATCCGGGGTTTCATCCACGCATGGCGTGGATCTACTGCTGTCCCGCAACTTGCCGCAGGCGGATGGGAGGCGGCGCACGACATCCAGTAGATCCACGCCATGCGTGGATGCCGTGCGCCCCGCTTTTCCTGCCCGTAACAATTCTCACGAAAATTTGAGCTATCGGCGAGGATTCGGTGAGCAGGATGACTGCACCATCGTTTCACCCCGGGCGCCCGCCCACCACCCAAGGAGTACGACCGATGAGCAGTTCCAACAAGACCCTCTCCCTGCTGACCGCCACCGCACTGGCCGCAGGGCTGGGCGTGACTGCCAGCGCTTCGGCTCTGAGCATGACCGACCTCACCCAGGGCTACCTGGTGGCTGGCCAGGCGGCCAAGGCGGGTGGTGCAAAGGCCGCCGACAGCATGGCCGGTGATGCCGCCAAGCATGCCGAGGGCAAGTGCGGTGCCGACGGCAAGAGCGCTGAAGGCAAGTGTGGCGCCGACAAGGGCAAGGCCAAGGACGGCACGGGTGCCGAAGCCAAGGCCAGGACCGCCGGCGACAAGAAGGCCGCCGAAGGCAAGTGCGGCGAGGGCAAGTGCGGTGTCAAGCACTGACGCTGCCGCCAGCGTCGTCCACCCACGGCTGCCGCTGCCTGCGGCGGCCGTCGGGCTGGGCCTGCGGCGTGCGCTGCTGCAGGACCTGCACGACGCTCCGGCCGGTGACTTCGATTTCCTGGAATGCGCGCCGGAAAACTGGATCAACGTCGGTGGCCCGGCCGGCGATGCCCTGGACGAACTGGCCAGGCGCCACCCCTTGAGCTGCCACGGCCTGTCGCTGTCGCTGGGCGGCAGCGCTGCGCTGGATACCGAGCTGCTGCGGCAGGTCGGCCGTTTCCTCGAGCGCCACCGCGTGCCGCTGTACAGCGAACACCTGAGTTACTGCAGCGACGACGGCCAGCTGTACGGCCTGCTGCCGATTCCCTTCACCGACGAAGCCGTGCGCCACACCGCCGCGCGCATCGCCCGCGTGCAGGACCTGCTGGGCCGCCGCATCGCGGTGGAGAACGTGTCCTACTACCTGGCCCCGCAGCCGGCGATGGACGAACTGGCCTTCACCAACGCGGTGCTGGCCGAGGCCGACTGCGACCTGCTGCTGGACGTCAACAACGTGTACGTCAACGCCTGCAACCATGGCTACGATGCCGACGCCTTCATCGCCGGGCTGCCCGCGCAGCGCATTGTCTGCCTGCACGTGGCCGGCCACCTGGACGAGGCACCCGACCTGAAGATCGATACCCACGGCAGCCCGGTGATCGACCCGGTGTGGGCGCTGCTGGAGCGCAGCTACGCCCGCTTCGGGCCGCGCCCGACCCTGCTGGAACGCGACTTCAACATCCCGCCCTACGCCGAACTGCAGGGCGAGCTGCATGCCATCCGCCGACTGCAGGGCACACCGCGCGAGGTCGCCCATGGCTGACGCGCCCGAGCGCCTGCGCGCGCAGCAGCATGCATTCACCGCACACCTGCGCGACCCGCAGCAGGTGCCCGCCCCGGCCGACCTCGACCCGCGCAGGGTGGCGGTCTACCAGCGGCTGCTGTCCAACAACCTGCTGGGCCTGCTCGGCAACAGTTTCCCGGTCTGCGTGCGCCTGCTCGGCGATGCGGCCTGGGCCGAGCTGGTCCGCCACTACTTCGCCCACCACCGCGCACGCACGCCGCTGTTCACGGCGGTAGCGGCCGAGTTCGTGCAGTGGCTGCAGGCGCAGCCCGAGCTGCCGCACCCGGCGCTGGCCGAGCTGGCCCACTACGAGTGGGTGGAAACCGATCTGTACCAGCGTGCGGCCGAGCCATTGCCGCCGGCCCCGGGCATCGACCCGCTGCAGGAACCGCTGCGCTGCTCACCGCTGGCCTGGCCGCTGCTGTACGCCTGGCCGGTCCACCGCCTCGGCGCCGATGACGCAGCGGTCGCCCCTCCGGGCGAACCGACCGGCCTGCTGGTCCGCCGCGACGGCGATGGCGTGGTGCGCTTCGCCCAGCTCAGCCCGTTGGCCGCGCACCTGGTGATCCTGATCGACGAGGCGCCGGGAGCCACCGGCGGGCAGCAGCTGCAGCAGCTCGCCACCCTGCACCACCTCGACGCCGGTGCGTTGATCGAACCCGGCACCCAGCTGCTGCAGCAGTTCCTGCAGGCCGGTGTGATCGGCCCGCTGCCCGCCGTGGCCTGATACCCCCCCAACGAGGAGTTCCCCCGTGATGAACACCCCGCACCTGGCCGCCGTGCGCGGCCAGCTGGATCGCTGCGGCCCGTGGTTGGCGCCGCTGGGCCTGCGCCTGCTGCTGGCCTGGGAGTATTTCGAGTCCGGCCGCGAGAAGCTGCTGGGCGAGAACTGGTTTGCCGAGCTGCAGGGGGCATTCCCGTTCCCGTTCGACCAGCTGCCCGCCGGCGTGAACTGGCAGTTGGCGACCTGGTTCGAGCTGGCCGGCGCGGCCTGCCTGCTGTTCGGGCTCGGCACCCGCTTTGCCGCGGCGAGCCTGCTGGTGCTGACCGCGGTGGCGACCTATGCCGTGCACTGGCCGAAGCACTGGCATTCGCTGGGTGATCTGGCCATGGGCTACGCGATCAGCGACCAGGGCTTCGGCAACTTCAAGCTGCCGGTGCTGTTCATGGCGATGCTGCTGCCGCTGCTGTTCAACGGCGCCGGACGCCTGAGCGTGGACGCGTGGGTGGCCGGCCGGGCCGCCGCGCCCCGGTAGTCGCGTCGGCCCCGTTACACGACGATACGCGCCGAAACCGCGCAAAAGGCCGATTTAATCGCCTATTCATCAAAAAAACCCGATGCTGGATCCGTGGCCTCGATGACCACGTCCTTCCCCCGGAGTTGCCCGATGAAGCGCCTGATTGCCGCCACCCTTTCGCTGACCCTGCTGGCCACCGCCGTCTCGCCCGCGATGGCCGCTCCCTATGGCGCCGGTGGGCGTGACGACCACCACGGCCACAAGGATCACCACGACGACCGTCGCGATCCGCCCCGTCGCGGCCACAAGCTCGCCCGTGACCACCGCGGCGAGCACGTCCGCGATTACCGCCACCATGGTCTGCACGCCCCCGCCCGCGGCCAGGAATGGCGCAAGGTCGACGGCCGTTACGTGCTGATTGCCGTGGCCACCGGCGTCATCGCCGACGTGGTGCTGGCACACCGCTGACCCGTGCACAGCGTCCCGGCCATGCGATGCGTGGCCGGGCGCTCAGGGTCGCTCTGCTAGAATCCGCGCATGACTGACCCCACCCCCGCAGCCGACGCCGCCCCTGTTTCCGTAGTTCCGATGGCGCAGCGCGCGATGTCGCAACGCTTCCGCGGCTTCCTGCCGGTGGTGGTGGACGTGGAAACCGGCGGCTTCGACAGCCAGCGCAACGCGCTGCTGGAAATCGCCGCCGTGCCGATCGAGATGGACGAGAACGGCCTGCTCTACCCCGGCCAGACCGCCAGCGCCCACGTGGTCCCCGCCGAAGGGCTGGAGATCGACCCGAAGTCGCTGGAAGTGACCGGCATCATCCTCGACCATCCGTTCCGGCTGGCGAAGGAAGAGAAGGCCGCGCTGGACCACATCTTCACCCCGGTCCGTGCAGCGATGAAGAAGTACGGCTGCCAGCGCGCGATCCTGGTCGGGCACAACGCCCATTTCGACCTGGGCTTCGTCAATGCCGCCGTGGCCCGCACCGGCCACAAGCGCAACCCGTTCCATCCCTTCAGCGTGTTCGACACGGTTACCCTGGCTGGTATCGCCTATGGGCAGACGGTGCTGGCACGTGCGGCCAATGCCGCCGGCCTGGGCTGGGATGCGAACGAGGCGCACAGCGCGGTGTACGACACCGAGCAGACCGCGCGGTTGTTCTGCACCATCGCCAACGCCTGGCCGCGGTAGATCCACGCCATGCGTGGATGAGATGCATCGGCCGTGCGGACCAACGGTCCGCACCCACCATCCAACCTGCCCGGTAGATCCACGCCATGCGTGGATGGAACATCACCCGATGCTGGTGCGGTCGCGGCCGTCGCTCTTGGCGCGGTACAGCGCGCGGTCGGCACGCTGGTACAGCAGCGCCGGGGTTCGGTCGTCGTTGGCCAGTTCCACCAGGCCCGCGCTGAAGGTCACCCGCAGGCCCTTCACCCCGGCCCAGTCCGGATGGTCATGGAACAGGCCGCGCAGGCGCGCGCAGACCTGCGCCGCTTCTTCCAGCCGCGTGTCATTGAGCAGCAGCGCGAACTCCTCGCCGCCGGTACGTGCCGGCAGGTCCGAATCGCGGCACGCCGCGGCGATCACTTCGGCCACTTCCTTCAGCACCAGATCGCCGATGCTGTGGCTGTAGGTGTCGTTGACGTACTTGAAGTGATCGATGTCCAGCACCACCAGGCTCAACGGGTGACCGCTGCGCTGCGAGCGGGCGAAGTCGCGCGCCAGCGTCTCATCGAAGCCGCGGCGGTTGGCCAGGCCGGTCAGCGCATCCTCGCGGGCCTGCCGCTCGAACGCCTCGGCCTGCCGCGCCAGGCGCTCGGCCAGCTCGGTCTTTTCCTGGTTCAGCGCCTGCAGGTGCACGGTCTGCGCCTGCAGGTCGAAGGTCGCTTCATCCACCCGCCGCGCCAGGCGCAGGTTGCTGGCCTTGTACTGCTGCAGCAGGAACCGGTACAGCGCCACCAGCGCGCCCAGCAGCAGCAGGCCGATGAAGGCCTGCACGCTGTGCCGCTGCCACCAGAACGGTTGCACGGTGAAACTCCACACCGCTTCCTGCTGGCCCCAGGCACCGCCCGGGTGCGAGGCCGCCACGTGCAGGGTGTAATCGCCCGGCGGCAGGCCGACGAACTCGACGCTGCGCTGCGGGCCACGCTCGACCCAGCCGGCGTCCAGGCCTTCCAGCCGGGTGCGGTAACGGATGCGGTCGGACATCAGGTAGCTGAGGCCGACGAAGCTCACCGCCAGCCGGCGCCCGCCGGGGATCAGGTTGCGCTCGGGCCCTTCCCAATGCACCTGCGCGCCATCGACCTGCACGCTTTCGATCGCCGCCGGCGGCGCAGGGCGTTCGCGGAAGCGCTGCAGGCGCTGTGGGTCCACCGTGCTGAGGCCACCGGCGGTGACGACCCAGAAGGTGCCGTCCTGGCGCAGGATCGCCGAGGGCCCGGAACTGCCATTGGCCTGCGCGTTGGCCATGCCGTCGATCTCGTTGTAGCGCTCCACCGTCACCTGCGGCGCGCGCCCGTCGGCAACGGCGTTCAAGGTCGCCATGTCGGTGCGAAGCACGCCGCGGTTGCTGCTGATCCACACATTGCCCAGCCGGTCGGGCACCAGCTGGAACACGGTATCGACCGGCATGCCCTGCTCCAGGCCGACCCGCGACAGGCGGTTCTTGTACCAGCGGTACAGGCCACGGTCGCTGCTGATCCACATCGCGTCGCCGATCTGGTGGAAGCCGAACACGCTGCGGCCGCCGCCCAGTGGTGCCAGATCGATGGACTGCACATGGTCGCCGCGCAGCACGCGGATGCCCTCGATGGTACCGATCCACAGGTTGCCCTGATGGTCATGTTCCAGCGCAGTGATCAGACCGCCCGGCATGCCGGGTACGTCGGACACATGCACGCGTTCACCCTCGATGCGTACCACCCCCTTCTGTGTGCCCGCCCAGACGACGCCGGCTGGATCGATGCTGATCGCGCGGATGTTGCCGCCCGGCATGCCATCGGCCGCATCGTAGTTGTGGCGCAGGCTGCCATCGGCGCGCAACCGGTACACGCCGTCGCCGAAGGTGCCCACCCACAGATCACCCTCAGGGCCTTGGGCCAGGCTGAGGACCGACGGCGCCTTGCCACCCCGGTTGTGCAGCGGCATCGGCCGGAAGCGGCCGTCGGCGGTCTGCTGGTCCAGGCCGCTGGCGCTGCCCACCCAGAGCCGACGGTCGCGGTCCTCGAACACGGTGCGCACGTAGTCACCGCTCAGGCCATCGCGCTCGGTGTAGCTGCTGAACAGCGTTTCGCGCAGGCGGTACAGGCCGCCGTTGGCGCCAACCCAGATGCTGCCCTCGGCGTCCTCGCGCAGGCTCACCACCCGCCCGCCGGGCAGGTTCAGGCCGGCCGGCAGGCGCTCCAGGCCGTGGCTGGAGATGCGCAGCAGGCCCTGGTTCTCGGTGCCGAGCCAGATGTCGCCGTGACGGTCCTGCAGCATCGCGGTCATGTGCAGCTGCCCGGGCAGGCTGTGCACCAGCACCAGGCGGTCATCCTCGACCCGGTAGAGGCGCTCGCCGGCCACGATCCACAACGCGCCATCGGGCGCGCGATAGGGCCAGGTCAGGCCCTTGTCCACGCCCCACTCGGCCGGCGCGCGCTTGAGCTCGCCATCATTGTCGCGCAGCACCAGGCCATCGAGGGTGCCGATCCAGACCCGGTCCTGGGCGTCGACCACCAGCTTGGTGAAGCTCATCGCCAACGGCAGGTCCGGCGGCGGCGGCTGGTAGACGATGCCGGTTTCCGGGGTCAGGTAGGCGATGCCCTTGCCTTCGTACAGCAGCCACAGGCGCCCCTGGCTGTCCATCTGCATCGACTGGATCAGCACTTCCGGGGTGTTGGCCTGGTGTTCCCAGACGCGCCACTGGCCGGCGTTGCTGCGGTAGGTCACGTTGCCGCGCGAATCACTGATCCACAGACCGCCCTGGCGGTCCACCAGCAGCGCGCCGATGCCGTTGTCGCGCAGGCCCGGCCGCGTGCTGCGGTCGAACACGGTGAAATCCAGGCCGTTGTAGCGCACCAGCCCTTCCCAGGTGGCGAACCACAGATGGCCTTCGGGGGTCTGGGCGATGTCGCGCAGCGAGTTGTGCGGCAGGCCGTTGCGCGAGGTCCACACGTCGATGGCGTAGTCGCGCAGCGGCGGCGCGACGGACTGGGCCGCCAGCGGCGACGCCAGCAGCAGCAACAGCCACAGCACACCGAGCCGCAACAGGCGACCGATGTGGTGTTCCGGGTGGCGCCCCGCCAGGCGCCTGCCAGCCCCCTGAACGCCCATTACTGCAACGGCAGCGGCCAGGTGCGGTTGCCGCGCAGGGCAACAGGCTGGAACAGGAACAGCCGGGCGGCACGGGGCCGCGCGCCGGTGTTGACAGGCTGGCTCATCGCGGGATCTGTGGGGAGATGGGGCGAATGATAGGCCAAACACCCCCCTCGGCGTCACCGCGGCGTGAAAGCCGGGCTTCACTCGGGGTCAGGGCCCTTCCCCCCATGGCGCAAGGGATCTGCCCCCCAGACCCGGCCTCGGCCGTCAGCGCCCGGCCACCGCGCTGCCCGCCGGCCACTGCACCACCGCTTCCAGCCCGCCCTCGGGGCGGTTGCGCAGCCACAGCCGGGCGCCATCCTTCTCGGCCAGCGCGCGCGCGATGGTCAGGCCCAGGCCGGCGCCGCCGGTCTGCCGCGATCGCGAGGTTTCCACCCGCACAAAGGGATCGAACACCGCTTCGAGCTGGTCATCGGCCAGCCCCGGGCCATCGTCGGCCACCACCACGGTGATACCGCCGCCGCTGCGGTCCACGCGCACCCGCACGCGCTCGGCATACATCACCGCGTTGTCCACCAGGTTGGAGAACAGGCGGTGCATGGCCAGCGGCCGCAGCATCAGCACTGCGCCACTGGCGCCTTCGAAGGCCACGTCGGCGCCCGCCTCGGCGGTGTCCTCGACGATGCTTTCCAGCAGCGAATCCAGGTCCAGGGCCGCCCGCTGTTCGGCGCTCTCGGCGCTGCGGGCCAGCTCCAGGCCTTCGCGCACCAGTGCCTGCATGGCCGCGAGGTCGCCGATCAGGCGCTCGCGCAGGATCTCGTCGGTCACGTTTTCCAGGCGCAGGCGCAGCCGGGTCAGCGGCGTCTGCAGATCGTGGGTGATCGCTGCCAGCATCTGCGTGCGTTCGGCCAGGTGCCGCTGCAGCCGCTGCTGCATGGCGTTGAAGGCTTCGGCAGCGCGCTGCACTTCGCGCGGGCCGCGCAGCGGCAGCGGGTCGCGCTGCAGGTCGTCGCCCAGTTCCTCGGCGGCCGAGGCCAGTTCCTGCAGCGGCGCGCTGGCCATGCGCGAAACGATGTAGGCCAGCACGGCGATCGCCAGCACCAGCAAGGTCAGGAACAGCGGGTCCACGGCCAGCACGCCGTTGTGCGCCACCGCCGGTGAATCCAGCGCCAGCTTCAGCATGGTGCCATCGCTGAGGACCACGTCCACGGCCCGGCACTTGGGCGGAATGAAGGACGGATCGCGTTCGCGCGGCGGGCGCCGATGGCCCGGCGGTGGCGGCGGCAACAGCTCCTGCAGCTTGGGGATGCACGAACGGAACGAGGTGAAGTGCACATGTGCGCGCGCCACCGGTCCGGGGCGGTCATCGAGCACTTCCATCAGCGCCGTATCGACGCGGCCCAGGCGAGCGCCGGGCTGCAGCGCGCGCACGCTCGGCCCGCCCATTTCCAGCAGGCGGTCACGCAGTTCCGGGTTGCCGTCGAGCAGGTTGACGTAGCCCTGCAGGCGGTCGGCGATGCGGTTGAGGTTCTGCCGTTCGAAATCCTGCTGGCGCTTGGACGTGGCCAGCATGGTCGCGCCGATCGCGGCCACCGACATGCCCAGCAGCAGGATCACGAACAGCCGCCCCACCATCGAGGACAGGAAGTGGCGCAGGCGCTTCATCACTGCTTATTCCAGGTTGACGGCCGAGGCCAGTACGTAGCCTTCATTGCGCACGGTCTTGATCAGGCCATCGGGCCCGCCGTCGTCGGCCAGCTTGTTGCGCAGCCGGCTGACCTGCAGATCGATCGCGCGGTCCTGCGCCTCGTAGTTGCGGCCGCTGCTGAGCGCGACCAGCTGCTCGCGCGAGAGCACCTTGTTGGCGTGCGCGATGAACACCCGCAGCAGGCGGAACTCGGCGCCGGACAGCACCACCACGCGGCCATCGGGGTCGACCAGGTGGCGGTGTTCCAGATCGAAGATCCAGCGCGAGAAGCGCGCGCGGCGTACCGCCAGCGGCTCCAGGTTGGCCGGCAGGGCCTCGGTCCGGCGCAGCACGTTGCGGATGCGCGCCAGCAGCTCGCGCGGCTCGAACGGCTTGGCCAGGTAATCGTCGGCGCCCATCTCCAAGCCAAGCACGCGGTCGATCGGCTCGGCACGTGCGGTGAGCATGATCACCGGCGTGTTCGAGCGCGCACGCAGGTCGCGGCACAGGGTCAGGCCATCCTCCCGCGGCAGGTTGAGGTCAAGCACGATCAGGTCCACATGCTCGCGCTCCAGCAGCTGGCGCATGCTGGTGCCGTCAGCCGCGGTGCTGACCAGATAGCCGGCGCGGCCGAGCTGCTCGGCCAGCAGGGTGCGGATGTCATTGTCGTCGTCGACGATCAACAGGCGATGCATCGGGTTTTCAGTCTCCATGTCGCGATTTTCCCGTGTCGGGAGCTGAACCGCATCCTGTCCAGTGCGTACCACTGTATCCACGCCGGGGCCGGATACCTGCCGTTACGCGTTTCGGCCGACAGTGTTACACATGGACACACCCTGAGGATTGAGCCCGCCTGCGCCCGATCTTCACAATGCCCACCAATGCCGCTGCGGCGGCCTGCCCGAGTGAAGCCCGCACGTGATCTCCCGCCTGTTGCCCGCGACCCGCCGGGGTCGTCTGATCGTGATTGTCCTGCTTGTCGTCATTGCTGCCGCGTGCGCCTGGTGGCTGCTTCGCAAGCCCGCCGCCCCGGCCCTGGTCACCAGTCCGGTCAGCCGCGGCGACATCGAACAGACGGTGGAAGCCACCGGCGTGATCGATGCCTACAAGCTGGTCAGCGTCGGCGCACAGGCCTCGGGCCAGATCAAATCGCTGAAGGTGCAGCTGGGCGACACGGTGAAGGAAGGCGACCTGATCGCCGAGATCGACGCCACCACCCAGCAGAACCAGGTGCTCAACGCCCAGGCCTCGCTGGACCAGGTGATCGCCCAGCGTGCCGTGCAGCAGGCCAGCCTGCGCCAGGCCGAGCTGGACTTCGCCCGGCAGAAGGAAATGCTGGCCGCCGAGGCGACCTCGCGGCAGGAATACGATGCCGCCGAAGCCACGCTGAAGACCGCCCGCGCCCAGCTGCAGTCGTACGAGGCGCAGATCAAGGGCCGCGAGACCGAGCTGGGTACTGCCCGCGCCAACCTGGCCTACACCCGCATCACCGCACCGATGGACGGCACCGTGGTGGCGGTGGTGGCCGAGGAAGGCCGCACGGTGAACGCCAACCAGACCGCGCCGACCATCGTCATGCTGGCGCGCCTGGACGTGGTCACCGTCAATGCCGAGGTCTCCGAAGCAGACGTGGTCAAGATCAAGGCCGGCATGCCGGTGTACTTCACCACCCTGGGCGACCCCGACCGCAAGTACCACGCCACGCTGCGCCAGATCAATCCGGCGCCGTCGTCCATCGCCAACGAAAGCTCGTCCAGTTCCAGCAGTTCGTCCAGCTCCAGTTCCAGCAGCGCGGTCTACTACAACGCGCTGTTCGACGTGGAAAACCCCGATGGCACCCTGCGCATCGACATGACCGCGCAGGTCTCGGTGCTGCTGCAGCAGGCCAAGGGCGCGCTGCTGGTACCGGCCGTGGCCCTGGGCCCGAAGACGCGTGACGGCGAGCGCGTGGTGCGCGTGGTCAACGAACAGGGCCAGCCGCAGCCGCGCAAGGTCAAGGTCGGGATCAACAACGGTGCCTCCGTGCAGATCCTGTCCGGGTTGAAGGAAGGCGAGCGCGTGGTGGTCGGAGAAGGCGGTGCGGCCGCAGCCGGCAGCGGCACCGGCAACCGCGGCAGCGGCGCGATGCGCATGGGCCCGCCCGGTGGCATGGGCCCGCGCCGATGAGCACGAAGGCGCCTCTGCTGCGCCTGCGTGACCTGCGCCGCGAGTTTCCGGCCGGCGAGGATGTCATCGCCGTGCTGCGCGACGTCAACCTGGACATCCATGCCGGCGAGATGGTGGCCATCGTCGGCCAGTCCGGCTCGGGCAAATCGACGCTGATGAACATCCTCGGCTGCCTGGACCGCCCGACGCGCGGCAGCTACCAGGTGGCCGGACGCGAAACCGGAAAGATGGAGCCGGACGAGCTGGCCGAACTTCGCCGTGGCCATTTCGGTTTCATCTTCCAGCGCTACCACCTGCTGGGCGACCTCGATGCACGTGGCAACGTCGAAGTGCCGGCGGTATATGCCGGCAGCCCCGGGCCGACCCGCAACGCGCGCGCCGAGCAGCTGCTGCAGCGGCTGGGCCTGCACGACCGCATGCACCACAAGCCGGGCCAGCTGTCCGGCGGCCAGCAGCAGCGCGTGTCGATCGCCCGCGCCCTGATGAACGGCGGCGAGGTGATCCTCGCCGACGAACCGACCGGCGCGCTGGACACGAAATCCGGTGAGGAAGTGATGGCCATCCTCGGCGAGCTGCATGCCGAAGGCCACACCATCATCATCGTCACCCACGACATGAGCGTGGCCGAGCACGCCCAGCGCATCATCGAGATCCGCGACGGCGAGATCATCGCCGACCGCGCCAATCCGAAGGCGCCTGACTACCGTGCGCAACGCCAGCCCAGCGCCGACGTCGCCCATGGCAGCAGCTGGCGCGCGGCCCGCGACCGCTTCACCGAAGCGTTCCGGATGGCGCTGCTGGCGATGAACGCCCATCGCCTGCGCACCTTCCTGACCATGCTCGGCATCATCATCGGCATCGCCTCGGTGGTATCGGTGGTGGCGCTGGGCAACGGTTCGCAGCAGCAGATCCTGCAGAACATCAGCGCGCTGGGCACCAACACCATCGATGTCTACCCCGGCCGCGGTTTTGGTGACATGCGCTCGGCGCGCGTGCAGACGCTGAAGGCCACCGACGCCGATGCGCTGTCGCAGCAGAGCTACGTGGACAGCGCCACGCCCAGCGTGTCGACCTCGGTGACCGCGCGCTACCGCAACCAGTCGGCGACGGCACAGATCAGCGGCGTCGGCGAGCAGTATTTCCGGGTGAAGGGCGTGACCCTGCTCGACGGCAGCTTCTTCGACACCGATGCGATCCGCGGCCTGGCGCAGGTGGGCGTGATCGACGAGAACACGAAGGCCCAGTTCTTCCCCGACAGCGACCCGATCGGCCAGGTGATCCTGCTCGGCAACGTGCCGGTGCGCGTGGTCGGCGTGGCCAAGAAGCAGAGCTTCGGCTTCGGTGGCAGCACCAGCCTGGGCGTGTTCGTGCCGTACACCACGGTGATGTCGCGCATGCTGGGGCAGAGCTACGTCTCCAGCATCACCGTGCGCGTCAATGATGAAACACCGATGGATGCCGCGCAGGAGGCCATCACCCGGCTGCTGACCCTGCGCCACGGCACCGAGGATTTCTTCCTCAGCAACAGCGCCGAGATCCGCGAGACCATCGAGCAGACCACACGCACGATGACCCTGCTGATCGGCGCCATCGCTGCCATCGCTCTGCTGGTCGGCGGCATCGGCGTGATGAACATCATGCTGGTGTCGGTGACCGAACGCACCCGCGAGATCGGCGTGCGCATGGCCGTGGGTGCACGGCAGAGCGACATCCGCCAGCAGTTCCTGATCGAAGCGGTGCTGGTGTGCCTGATCGGCGGCCTGCTCGGCATCGGCCTGGCGCTGCTGCTGGGCGTGCTGATCGGCCACTTCTCCAGCAATTTCCAGGTGGTGTTCTCGACCGCCTCGATCATCGCCGCGTTTGCCTGTTCGACCCTGATCGGCGTGGCGTTTGGATTCCTGCCGGCACGCAGTGCCGCCCAGCTCGACCCGGTGGAGGCCCTGGCCCGCGAATGAAAATGATGACCCGACTGACCTCCCCTGCCCCTTCGCGCGTGCTGCTGGCCGGCGCGGTCCTGCTCGCCCTGTCCGGCTGCGCCTCGGTGGGCCGCTACCCGACCGAAGACCCAGCCGTTGCCGCGACCTATGGCCGTGGCGATGCCACCCTCAACGCGCCGGCCGATGACCCGCGCAGCAGCCTGGACACCCCGGGCCGCGACGTCCGCCAGGACGCCTGGTGGACCGGCTTCGGTGACGAGCGTCTGGACCGTCTGGTGGCGCAGGCCCTGGCCGCCAACAGCGACCTCGGTGCCGCCGGCCTGGCCGTGCAGCGCGCCCGCCTGCAGGCCGGCCTGGCCAGCAACGCGCTGTGGCCCCAGCCATCCTCGTCCGGCGTCAGCGCCAGCGGCAGCCGTCCCATCGACCAGGCCGCCGACTGGAGCCGTGGCTATTCCACCGGCGTGTCGCTGTCGTGGGAAGTGGACCTGTGGGGCCGCCTGCGTACCGCGCGCGACATCGCCCGCTGGGAAGCCCAGGCCAGCGAGGAGGACCGGCAGAACACCGCCCTGCTGGTGATCGGTGACACGATCAGCCAGTACTGGACGCTGGCCTACCTCAACCAATCCATCGCCAGCGGCGAGGCCAACCTGCAGCGCCTGGAGCGTACCCGCGACCTGGTGCAGGCCCGCTTCGACGCCGGTGCCGTCTCGCGGCTGGAAGTGCGCCAGGCCCTGCAGAACCTGGAATCGCAGCGTTCGGCGCAGAGCGCGCTGGAACAGCAGCGGGTGGAAGTCCGCAATGCGCTGACGGTGCTGCTGGATGGCACGCCGTGGCCGCGACAAGATGAGCCGCAGGACCTGCTGGCCGCCCGTAGCCCCGGCATCGACGAAGGCCTGCCGGCCGACCTGCTGGGCCGCCGCCCCGACCTGCGCGCGGCCGAGCTGCGCCTGCGCAACAGTCTGGAGACCATCAAGGTGACCGCCACCCAGTACTACCCGGCGCTGAGCCTGACCGGCAGCCTCGGTTCCAGTGCGACCTCGCTGGGGGATGTGCTGCGCAACCCGGTGGCCACCCTGGGCGCCGGCCTGTCGCTGCCCTTCCTCAACCTGCAGCGTGCGCAGCTGGACACCGACATCGCCGGTACCGCCTACCAGATTGCCGCGACCAACTTCCGCAAGACGCTGTATACCGCGCTTTCGGAAGTAGACAACGCGCTGTCGGCGCGCGAGCAGCTGGCGCGCCAGGTGGCCGCTTCGCAGGCATCGTATGACCAGGCCGTGGAAGTGGAGCGCGCGCAGGAAGTGCGCTACCGGGTGGGTGCTACCGACCTGCGTACCTGGCTGGAAGCACAGCAGACCCGGCGCGATGCCGAGCTGTCACTGGCGCGCGTGCGGCAGAGCCAGCTGAACAACGACGTGACCCTGTTCAAGGCGCTGGGCGGCAGCGCGGGGTAAGGCGATGTGGGGCTGCGCCCCGCACCTGCCGAAACAACGTCAACGTCAACGTCAACATCAACGGCAACGTCAAAAGCCTGCATTCCGTGGGACGGCGGGGTGGGTCCGGTCGAGGGGGACGCCGTAAACCCTTCCATGGGGGCTTGGTCGCGCCATCCATGGCGCTCACACCCCCTCAACCGGACCCACCCCGCCCCCGACAGACTTCCGCGATCTGTCGGAATCTCGTGCTGATGGTGGGTGCTGACCGTTGGTCGGCAAAGGCCCTGACCCTGGTTCTGCTCTGGTAGGTGTCGACCTTGGTCGACACGATTTTTCTGATTAAAAAAAAGGGGTCAGATCTCTTCTCCTGTTGGAGAGAAATCTGACCCCGATCACGTCGTACCGTCGGATCAACCGCGCTGGCGCACGGCCTCGAACAGGCTGACGCCGGCGGCGACGGAGACGTTCAGGCTCTCGATCTCGCCCGGCATCGGGATCTTGACCAGGCCATCGCAGTTCTCGCGGGTCAAGCGGCGCAGGCCGTCGGCTTCGCCGCCCAGCACAAGGGCGATGTTGCCCTTCAGGTCCAGCTGGTAGAGCGACGCGGTGGCTTCACCGGCCAGGCCGTAGATCCACACGCCCTGCTTCTGCAGGTCCTTCAGGCAGCGCGACAGGTTGGTCACCGCCACCACCGGGATGAGGTCGGCGGCGCCGGCCGAGGTCTTGCGCACGGTGGCGTTGACCGTGGCCGACTTGTCCTTGGGAATGATCACCGCGGTGGCACCGGCGGCGGCGGCCGAACGCAGGCAGGCGCCCAGGTTGTGCGGGTCCTGCACCTCGTCCAGCACCAGCAGCAGGGCCTTGCCCTCGGCAGCGGTGACCAGGCCTTCCAGCTCGTTCTCGCTGTAGGTGCGGGCCGCGGCATAGCGCGCCGCCACGCCCTGGTGGCGCACCGAACCGCCGACACCGTCCAGCGCCTGGCTGTTGACCTTGCGCACGTCGATGCCCTTGCGGCGGGCGTTTTCCTCGATTTCGACCAGGCGCGGATTCTTCGCACCGGCCTCGACCAGCACTTCGCGGACGTTGTCGGCGTCGTTCTCGATGGAGGAGGCGACGGCGTTGACGCCGACGATCCACTGGCTGTTCTTGCTCATGCGGGGGCCGAACCGGAAAGGGGGTGGCTATGGTAGAGCATCGGCGGCGGCCGCGCTGCGTGCTCGCCGGGCATGGCCCCTTGGTTGGTGGGTGCGGACCGTTGGTCCGCACGCCTTCGCCGGGCATGGCCCGGCGCTACCCGCCGTTCATCCTTCGGCTGAACGGCTGCGCGGCGGCCAGTGCGGGGTGTCGTGGTCGGGGTGCTGGTGGGACACGATCGTGGCCAGGAACTCCAGCGCGGCCACATCGTCCTCGGTGCGGCGGCCGGGCAGCAGGCCCAGGCCATCCACGAAGGGCAGCTTGCGCTCCATGCCGTACTGCAGGGTCGGCGGCAGGCGCTCGGGTTCGTCGAAGGCGCCGGCGGCCACGGCCATGCCGTCCGGGGCCTCGTAGGTCAGCGGGGTGCCGCAGTCGCCGCAGAAACCACGGCGGACCACGTTGGAGGACTGGAAATAGCGCGGCTGGCCGCGGGTCCAGCTGAATTGCGCGCCGCGCACCGAGACCAGCGGCGCGTAGTAGGCGCCGAAGGCCTTCTGGCACATACGGCAGTGGCAGATCGAGCTGTCAGTGAGGGCGCCGCGCGCCTCGAAGCGGATGGCGCCGCACTGGCAGCCGCCGCGGTACTCGGGTTGGCCTTGCATGCGATCCTCCGAAACGTCGTGCCAACCAACGGTTGGCACCTACCAAGTGAGGAATCTGCCAACCAAGGTCGGCACCTACCGGGTCCGGCAGGTGCCGACCGTTGGTCGGCACACCTTTCAATACTGCTTTTTCGTGCGCTTGGAAGGCTTGCCACGTTCGGGCAGCGGCGGCAGGCCATCGCCCTCGTCTTCGCCCTTGTGCTCGACCAGGCGGAAGTCGATCTTGCGCTCTTCCATACTCGCCTTCAGCACCAGGATGCGCACGCGGTCGCCCAGCCGGTAGCTGCTGCCGCGGCGTTCGCCGGTCAGCGTCTTGCGGGTGGCGTCGAACTTGTAATAGTCCTGCGGCAGCTGGGTCACGTGGACCAGGCCCTGCACCTTGGAATCATCCAGCTCCACGAACAGGCCGAAGCTGGTCACGCCGCTGATCACACCGTCGAACTGGCCGCCCACGTGCTTTTCCATCCACGCGGCGCGGTAGCGCTCATCGACCTCACGTTCGGCCTCGTCGGCACGACGCTCGCGCTCGGAACACTGCAGCGCCAGCGCAGCCATCTCGCGGGCGTTGTAGGTGAACTTGTCCAGCGGCTTGCCGGACAACGCGTGCTTGATCGCACGGTGCACCAGCAGGTCGGGATAACGACGGATCGGCGAGGTGAAGTGCGCGTACGCCTCCAGCGCCAGGCCGAAGTGACCATTGTTGTCCGGGCTGTAGACCGCCAGGCTCTGGCTGCGCAGCAGCACCGATTCCAGCAAGGTGGCATCAGGGCGATCGCGGATCTTCTTCAGCAGCTTGGTGTAGTCGCCCGGGCGCACCTTCGACCACGGCGGCAGGCTCAGCTTGAACTCCTTGAGGAATTCCAGCAGGTCGGCGAATTTGGTCTCCGGCGGCTTCTCGTGGACGCGGTACGGGGCCGGCACATGGCGCGACAGCAGGTACTTGGCCGCCTCCACGTTGGCCGCGATCATGCATTCCTCAATCAGCTTGTGTGCGTCGTTGCGCACCAGCATGCCGGCCTGGGTCACCTCGCCACGGTTGTCCAGCACGAAGCGCACTTCGCTGCTTTCAAATTCGATGGCGCCGCGCTTGGCACGCGCCTTCGACAGCACCTTGTACAGCTGGTGCAGGCGCTGCACCTGCGGCAGCAGCGGGCCCATCCAGGCCTTGGTATCGGCATCGTCCTCGCCCACCGCCTTCCACACCTGGGTGTAGGTCAGGCGCGCGTGCGAGTTCATCACCGCTTCGTAGAAGCGCGAATGGCTGACCACGCCGTCGCGGTCGATCTGCATGTCGCAGACGAAGCACATGCGGTCGACCTTGGGCATCAGCGAGCAGATGCCGTTGGACAGGGTCTCGGGCAGCATCGGCACCACGAAGCCCGGGAAATACACCGACGTGGCGCGCTTCTGCGCTTCCTCGTCCAGCGGCGTGCCGGGGCGCACGTAGTTGGAGACATCGGCAATGGCCACCACCAGGCGGAAGCCATCGGCATTCGGTTCGCAGTAGACCGCGTCATCGAAGTCCTTGGCATCCTCACCATCGATGGTCACCAGCGGCGTGCTGCGCAGGTCGACGCGGTCGCCGATCATCGCCGGCTCGACCACCATCGGCACCGAGGCGGCTTCGTCCAGTACTTCCTGCGGGAACTCGAACGGCAGTTCGTGGCCGTGGATGGCTGTCTCCACCACCAGCGACGCGGTCAGCTTGTCGCCGAGCACGGCGATGATGCGGCCGATCGGCGGGCGACGGCTGTCCGGTGCCTGGGTCAGTTCGCAGACCACCAGCTGGCCATCGCGCGCGCCACCGGTCTGGTCCGGCGGCACCTGCACGTTGCGCTGGATGCGCTTGTCATCGGGCACCACGTAATTGATGCCCATTTCAATGCTGAAGCGACCGATCAGGCGGGTCATGCCGCGCTCGAGCACGCGGGCGATGCTGCCTTCGCGGCGACCACGGTGGTCGATGCCGGTCACGCGGGCCAGCACCTTGTCGCCGTGCATCACCTTGCGCATTTCATACGGCGGCAGGAACAAGTCGTCGCCGCCCTCGACCGGGCGCAGGAAGCCGAACCCTTCCGGGTTGGCGATCACCACGCCGGTGACCAGGTTCAGGGTCTGGATCGGCGCGAAGCCGCCGCGGCGGTTCTGCACAAGCTGGCCGTCACGGACCATGGCGCCGAGCCGGCGCGACAGTGCCTCGGCACGGTCGGCTGCGGTCAGGCCCAGGCGCGCGCCCAGTTCTTCGGCGGTCTGCGGCCCTTCGCAGCGTTCCAGCAGGGCCAGGATGGCCTCGCGGCTGGCGATGGGCTGTTCGTACTTCTCGGCCTCGCGGGCGGCATACGGATCGTCGATCACCTTGCCGGTCGGCGGCAGCCTGCGGCCCGGGGCCGGGTCCGGTAGGGCGGCATCCATGCCGCGGCCCTTGCGGCCGCGCGGCGGTGCACCGCCTTCATTCAGTTCGGGGAACCAGCCCGGCAACGGCTTGCCCGGCTTGGTGGTGCGGGCTGCGCCCGCCTTGGCGCCCTTGGTCGGGGCCTGGCTGCGGGACTTGCTCCCGCCCTTGCTTGGTTTTTTGGTAGTCATCGCCCTACATGGTAGCCGTTGCAGGCGTGCAGAGCGGGTCAGAGGCGGCTTTGGAAGCATTGCGTGAAATATTTGTTGGAAATCGTTGACAGCCCGCCGATTCATCTTCACAATTGCGCCTCTGGAACGCCCAGGTGGCGGAATTGGTAGACGCACTAGTTTCAGGTACTAGCGGGTAAAACCGTGGAGGTTCGAGTCCTCTCCTGGGCACCAACGAAAAAACTCCTCGCCTCGGCGGGGATTTTTTTTGCCTGTCATCCAGCAACGGGGTCGGATCCCTTTCCAGAGGAAAGGGCTTTGACCCCCAAGTGAGATTGTTTTCGAGAAGTGTTGACACCCCGGTAGCAACACCCCATAATATCGCTCCTCGACGCCCAGGTGGCGGAATTGGTAGACGCACTAGCTTCAGGTGCTAGCGGGGGCAACTTCGTGGAGGTTCGAGTCCTCTCCTGGGCACCATGTCGAGAAAGAAAACAACCCGCGCAAGCGGGTTTTTTCTTGCCTGCGATTTGAGCGTTTGTGGCGCCGGCGGCGGACGCCCTTCAGAACAACGGCCGCAGAATCAGCTCCAGCCCGAGCAGCAGCAGGAAGCCAAGGAAGCACGCGCGGAACACCCGTGCGCTGATGCGCTGGCGGATCACCTGCCCCAGCCACATGCCCAGCAGCGCCGGCACAACTGCCAACGCACTCAGCCCCAGCTGCTGCACACCAAACGCACCGTTGATCACCAGCCCAGTGGTCAAGGAAATGGTCGACACGGTGAACGCCAGGCCCAGCGCCTGCACCAGCTCCTCGCGCTGCATGCCCAGCGACTGCAGGTACGGCACCGCAGGCATCACGAACACACCGGTGGCACCGGTGACCATGCCGGATATCGCACCCACCAGCGGCCCCAGCCAGCGTTCGCGCCGCTGCGGCACGCGGAACACCGGCGCCACCAGCGCGTACAGCGCATACACCACCAGCGCCACGCCCAAGGCCACCCGCGACCAGGTGCGGTCCACCCGTACCAGCAGCGCAGCCGAACCCAGCGTCACCACCACCACTGCCAGCATCATCGGCCACAGCCGCCGCGCGGTAGGGCCCAGCGAAGGACCGGACAGCAGCTGCCACGCGTTGGTGACGAAGGTGGGAATGAACAGCATCGAGGCCGCCGCCACCGGCGACAGTGCACCGCCGAGCAGGCCCATCGCCACCGTCGGCAGGCCCATGCCGGTCACGCCCTTGACCACGCCGGCCAGCACGAACACCACCACCAGCAACCCATAGAAGTACATCGCCTCGTTCATGCCGCCATTGGAGCGGGCGCGACACGGGCGCACAATGCGGTCTTGCCGCCACAGCCTTCGGATCAGCCGAAGTCAGGCCCAACCGGAGTACCAGCTATGCGGATGGACATCGCCGACCTGCGCCTGTTCCTGGCCGTGGCCGACGCCGGCAGCATCACCGCCGGCGCCGCGCTGGCCAATCTGGCACTGGGCTCGGCCAGCGAACGCCTGCGCGCGATCGAAGCCGATGCCGGCACGGCACTGTTGAACCGGCATCCGCGCGGGGTCAGCCTGACCGAAGCCGGCGCCGCCCTCGCCCACCATGCACGGCTGATCCTGCAGCAGCAGGCACAGCTGCGCGGCGAGATGGACGCCTTCGCCCACGGTGCGCGCGGCACCCTGCATCTGTATGCCAACACCGCGGCGCTGACCAACTACCTGCCCTCGCGGCTGGCGCCCTGGCTGGCGCAGCGGCCGCGCCTGCACGTGGAACTGCACGAACGCACCAGCACCGACGTCGTGCGCGCGCTCGCCGCTGGCCAGGCCGAGGCAGGCATCATCAGCGACGCCGTTCCGGCCGACGGCCTGCAGCGGCACGTGGTGTCCGAAGACCCGCTGGTGATGCTGCTGCCCGCCAGCCACCGCTTCGCATCGCGACGCACGCTCGACTTCGTTGACGTGCTGGGCGAGACCTTCGTCGCGCTGGCCGACGGCAATGCATTGCAGACCTACGTGGAGGAACTCGCAGGCGAGGCAGGACGCCGGCTCGATGTGCGCATCCGCATGAAAACCTTCGAAGGGCTGTGCACGATGGTCGGCCATGGCATCGGCGTGGGCATCGTGCCGAAGACGATCGCGCGCCAGCATCGACGCAGCACGCACACCGTTGCAATGCCACTCGCCGATGCCTGGGCGCAGCGTCGCCTGTGCGCGTGCTTTGCCGACTGGACGCGGCTGTCACCGGCGATGCGCAGCCTGCTGCAGCACCTCGGCGTACCGCCGCAGAAAAAAGCGTGAAATGTTGTTGACACAGCCTCAGTCGTTCCCCATAATTCGTCTCCTGAGTCGCCCAGGTGGCGGAATTGGTAGACGCACTAGCTTCAGGTGCTAGCGGGGGCAACTTCGTGGAGGTTCGAGTCCTCTCCTGGGCACCATGACTCAGCAAATGATGAAACCCGCGAAGGCGGGTTTTTTCATGTCCGGCGTTCGGAACCCGCAGTAGATCCACGCCATGCGTGGATGCGCCACAAACAAAAACCCCGCCTTCCGGCGGGTTTTTTGTTTTTCATCCACGACGATCGATCAATGCCCGCCGGCAGACGCCGCACCGGCACCGGCACCGAACGGCGGCTTGGCCAGCCACAGGAACGCGATGATCGCCAGGAACGTCCAGCCCAGCAGGTAGAAGATGTCGTTGAACGCCATCTGCGATGCCTGGTGGTTGATCATGTTGTTGAGCACCGCTGCACCGTTCTGCAGGTTGCCCTGCCCCATCGCCGCCACCTGGTCCTGCATGCCCGGCTGGTAGGCCGAGATGTGTTCGGTCAGGTCGGCATGGTGCACCTGGGTACGGCGTGCCCACAGCCAGGTGGTCAGCGATGCAGCGAAGCTGCCGCCCAGCGTACGCAGGAACGTGGCCAGGCCTGAACCTGCGGCGATCTCGCGACCGTCCAGGTCCGACAGCAGGATCTGCAGCACCGGCATGAAGAACAGCGCCACGCCAATACCCATGATCAGCTGCACGCCGGCCACGTGTGCGTAGTCCACCTGCAGGTTGAAGTCCGAGCGCATGAAGCTGGTGAACGACAGGAACACGAATGCGAACGAAGCGATCATGCGCATGTCGAAGCGCGAGGCGTACTTGCCCACGAACGGCGTCATGATCACCGGCAGGATGCCAATCGGCGCCGTTGCCAGGCCCGCCCAGATGGCGGTGTAGCCCATGTCACGCTGCAGCCACTGCGGGATCAGCAGCGACACGCTGAAGAACGCCGCATAGGCCACCACCATCGCCAGCGTACCGGCGCGGAAATTACGGTGGCGGAACAGCTTCAGGTCGACGATCGGATCCTTGTCGGTCAGTTCCCAGATCAGGAACACCGCCAGCGCCACCACGGCAACGCAGGCCAGCACCACGATCCTGGTCGAGGAGAACCAGTCTTCGTCGTTGCCCAGGTCGAGCACCAGCTGCAGCGCGCCCACGCCGATCACCAGGGTGATCAGGCCGACGTAGTCCATCTTCGGCTTTTCAATCTGCTCCGGGCGCCCCTTCAGCTGGTTGCCCACCACCAGCGCGGCGAAGATGCCCAGCGGCACGTTGATCAGGAAGATCCATTCCCAGCTGTAGTTGTCGGTGATCCAACCGCCAAGGATGGGCCCGCAGATCGGCGCCACCACGGTGATCATCGCCAGCAGCGCCAGCGCCTGCCCTCGCTTCTCGCGTGGGTAGATCGACACCAGCAGCGACTGGGTGATCGGGTACATCGGCCCGGCCACGAAGCCCTGCAGCGCACGCGACACCACCAGCATGCCCATGCTCTGCGCAAGGCCGCACAGCAGCGAGGTGATGACGAAGGCCAGGGTGGCCCAGATGAACAGCTTGCGTTCGCCGAAGCGGCGGCTGAGCCAGCCGGTCAGCGGCAGCGCGATGGCCGTGCTGACCGCAAACGAGGTGATGACCCAGGTCGCCTGCTGCGAACTGGCGCCGAGGTTACCGGCGATGGTCGGCAGCGAGACGTTGGCGATGGTGGTGTCGAGCACCTGCATGAACGAGGCCATCGCCAGGCCGACGGTGCACAGGGCCACGCTGGGCGGCAGGAACCCGGAGGCCGCACCCGGCGCCGCCGGTGCGCCCGGAGTGCCGGGCGCCGCTGGAGCTTGTGCGGACATGTCGACCTCAGCCCGCGTTGGCCTGCTGCGGCAGGTTGCCTTCGATGATCGTGTGGATCACCTCGTCGGCATCATGCAGCTGCTTGGCATACACATCGGTGTCGAACACCGTGCCCTTGGCGGCGGCGGTCGGCAGCACTTCGCCCTTCTGGTCGCGCAGGCTCACTTCGGCCTTCATCGACAGGCCGATGCGCAGCGGGTGTTCGGCCAGCTGCTTGGCATCGATGGCGATGCGCACCGGCACGCGCTGCACGATCTTGATCCAGTTGCCGCTGGCGTTCTGCGCCGGCAGCAGCGAGAACGCCGAACCGGTGCCCAGGCCCAGGCTCTGGATGCGGCCCTTGTACTTCACGTCACCGGCGTACAGGTCCGACTTCAGCTCCACTTCCTGGCCCAGGCGCATGTGGCGCAGCTGGGTTTCCTTGAAGTTGGCTTCCACCCACATCTGCTCGGTCGGCACCACGGCCATCAGGGCATTGCCCGGCTGCACGCGCTGGCCAACCTGCACCGAACGACGGGCGACATAACCGGTGACCGGCGCGACGATGCCGGCGCGGGCATTGTTGAGGAAGGCCTGGCGCAGCTGTGCGGCGGCGGCCAGCACGTCCGGCTGGGTGGCGATGACCGTGTCATCGACCAGCGCGCGGTTGCGCTCGACGGTCTCGCGCGAACCGGCCACGGCGGCTTCGGCTGCGGCCAGCTCATCGCGGGCGTGGGCCAGTTCTTCGTTGGAGATGGCGCCTGTGGCGGCCAGATCCTTGCGGCGGGCGAAGTCTTCGCGCACGCGCTTCAGGCTCACCTGGCGGGCGTTCAGGTCAGCCTGCGCGCCCTCCACGCTGCGGTACAGGCCACGGGTCTGGCGCACGGTCTTGGCCAGGTTGGCTTCGGCCTGCTGCAGCGCCACGGAGGTATCGGCCGGGTCCAGCTGCACCAGCAGCTGGCCACGCTCGACGCGCATGCCGTCATCGACGTTGATGGCGACCACGGTGCCGGCCACCAGCGGGGTGATCTGCACCTGGTTGCCCTGCACGTAGGCATCGTCGGTCTCTTCGAACCAACGGCCGAACATGAAGTACCACAGCGCCAGTGCGGCAAGCAGCAGCACGACGATGACGAACAGGCCGCGCAGCAGCTTGCCGCGGCGGTTGGGAGCGGCCGGGGCCGCGGTGTCTTGGGTCTGGCTCATGGCGTGGGTCTTCAGGAATGCGAGGAATCGGAATGGGAGGCGATCGGTGCGGCGTCGGCGTCACTGGGCTGGAAACCACCACCCAATGCCTTGCTCAGGCGCACCGAGGTCTGCACCTGCTGCGACTGCAGGCCGGCCAGCTGCTGCTGCGACTGCAGCAGGATGGACTGCGCGCTGAGCACGTCCAGATAGCTGCCGATGCCGGCGCGGTAACGCTGCTGGGCCAGGTCGAAGGCCGCGTGGGCGGTGTCCACCGCCTGCTGCTGCGCCTGCGCCTGCTGGGCCAGCGAACGCACCGCGTTGACCTGGTCGGCCACGTCGCGCAGCGCGTCCAGCACGGACTGGTTGTAGTTGGCCACCGCCAGGTCGTACTGCGCGTCGGTGTTGTCGAGGTTGGCGCGCAGCTTGCCGCCTTCGAAGATCGGCAGGCTCAGCGCCGGACCGATGTAGGCGAAGGTGGAGCTGCTCTTCAGCAGGTCGCCCACATTCGGGGCGACCACGCCGGCCAGCGCGGTCAGGTTGAAGCTCGGGTAGAACCTGGTCTTGGCGACCTTGATCTGCTTTTCGGCTGCTTCCACGCGCCAGCGCGCGGCGACGATGTCCGGACGACGGCCGAGCAGTTCGCTGGGCAGCACGCCCGGCAGCTGCAGGGCCAGCGGGTTCAGCGGCTGCGGGCGTTCGATCGACAGGCCACGGTCCGGGCCCTTGCCGACCAGCGCGGCCAGTGCGGTGCGGGCGGCGTCGATGCGCTGCTGCGCGGCGAGCAGCTGCTGCTGCGCGGCCGGCACGCGGGCTTCGGACTGGCGCACCTGCAGGTCGCTGTCGATGCCGGCGCTGCGGCGCTGGCGGGTCAGTTCCAGCGACTTCTGCGAGCGCGTCAGTTCCTGCTCGGCCACGTCGTTGAGCTGCCAGGCATAGGCCAGCTCGGTGTAGGCCTGGGCAATACCGGCGGACAGGTTCAGGCGTGCAGCCTGCGCATCCACGGTGGCGGCATGGGCGCCGTCAACGGCGGCTTCCCAGGCGGCGCGCTTGCCGCCCCACAGGTCAACGCCGTAGCTGAAGTTGAAGGCGACCTGGCTGCTGCCGCCGTAGCGGCCGCCCAGCTCGTCACCGAGCATGGATTCGGGCAGGCGCAGGCCGGTGTAGCCACCGGACACCGACAGGCTGGGCAGGCGCTCGGCACGGCGGGTGCCGACCTGCGACTGGGCCTGGCGCAGGCGCGCATCGGCCGCGTCCAGGCTCGGGTGGCCGGCCAGGCCTTCACTGATGAGAGCGTCGAGCTGGGGATCGCCCAGCGCCTTCCACCAGTCCTGGGCCGGGAAGCCGGTGGCGCTCAGGTCGCTGTCGGCCAGCGTGCGCTCGCTGTGCAGGCTGTCCACGTCAAGCACGTGGCCCTGCGGGTTCAGGCCACGGCTGCTGGCGCAGGCAGCCAGGGCCAGGGCCAGCGCTGAAACCAGCAGCGCGCGCCCGGACCGGCGGAGAGTGGGATGCGGGATCGGGTTCATGGGGTCGTCAGGGAATCGCGGATTCGGGTCAGGAGGGACAGCAGCAGCGTGCGTTCGTCGGCGGACAGGTCGCGCAGAGCGAAGTCCATCACCGCGTCGCCGCGCTTCTGCAGGCGCGCCCAGAGGGCACGGCCTTCATCGGTCAGAACGATCTGCAGGGCCCGCCGGTCCTGGCTGTGCGGCTCGCGGCGCACGCAGCCCAGGGCTTCCAGCTTGTCCAGCAGGCGGGTCACCGCGCTGGGCACCTGGTCAATGGCCTGGGCCAGTTCGTTGGCGGTGCACGGGGCCATGCGGGCCAGCAGCTTCAGGCCGATGTAATGGGTGAAGCCGATGCCGAGGTCTTCTTCGGCCATGGACGCGTCGAGCTGGCGGACCAGGCCGTCGCGCACCTGGCGCAGCAGCAGGCCGAAGCTGGGGGGGTTGGAGGACGGACAGATCATGGGTGAGCATTTTCTTCCAAAAAAAATATTTCTCAATGGAAATATTCGATCTGGCATCGAATGCTGTGTTGCAGCAACGGGCTCGATCAGTGAAGGCGCTACCTTAATGGCCTCCGGAACTGGCCCGGTAGTACAATCCAGCCAATGAATGTCACATTCCAGCCACCCCCGCCGGTCATAACGGCAGGTGAACCGGGCCCGCCTACCCTGCTCCGCGAAGTGGCCATGGACTGGTTCGAGCGCAACGATGGCCCGCCGGTCATTGGTTTCCGCTTCGACAGCCCGCAGGGCCTGGCCCGTGAAGTGGACTGGCACCACCACGCCCGCGCCCAGCTGATCTACGTCGAACGCGGCCTGCTGACTACCCGCACCTCGCACGGCACCTGGTCGCTGGCACCGGGCTCGGCCGGCTGGATGCCGCCACTGGAACCGCACACGGTCAGTCTGGATGGCCCGATGCGTGGCTGGGGCATGGCCCTGGCCGCGCCGGCCTGCGCCGAGCTGCCCTCCGACCCCTGCGTGCTGGGGCTGTCCAAGCTGGCCCAGGCCGTGGCCGAGCGCATCTGCGAATGGCCGCTGGACGACGAGCTCAGCGACGACCGCGAGCACATCCTCAGCGTCATGCGCGACGAGATCCGCACCGCGCCGCGCCAGCGCATGCACCTGCCGATGCCGCGCGACCGCCGCCTGCTGAAGATCGCCTCGCAGTTGCTGGCCGAGCCCTCCGACGAGCGCAGCCTTGCCGAATGGGCGCACTGGGCCGGCCTGTCGCCGCGCAGCCTGACCCGCCACTTCCGCGACGAGACCACCCTCAGCTTCGCCCAGTGGCGCCAGCAGGCCCGGCTGGCCGAGGCGCTGCGCCAGCTCAGCGAGGGCCGCAGCGTCGCCGATATCGCCCACGCGCTGGGCTTCAGCAGCGCCAGCGCCTTCGTCACCGTGTTCCGCCGCCACTTCGGCCTGCCGCCCGGGCGCTACCTGGCGCGGGTCGGCCATGGCCTGGAACCGGGGCTGGACCCCGCACGTGGCTTGGCATCCCCCGCCGCATCCGGATAATCAGAGCATTGAGAGCGCCGACCGCCGTCTTCGCCTCCCGACATAGGTAACAACGCCGCATGACCGAACCTGCCCGCCCCGTGTTCCACGGTTTCGAACAACTGCCGCTGCGCGAGTACGCCGAACGCGCCTACCTCGACTATTCGATGTACGTGGTGCTCGACCGTGCCCTGCCGTTCATCGGCGACGGCCTGAAGCCGGTGCAGCGCCGCATCATCTATTCGATGAGCGAGCTGGGCCTGAATGCCGCGTCCAAGCCGAAGAAGTCCGCGCGCACCGTCGGTGACGTGATCGGTAAATACCACCCGCATGGCGACAGCGCGTGCTACGAGGCGCTGGTGCTGATGGCGCAGCCCTTCTCCTACCGCTACCCGCTGATCGAGGGCCAGGGCAACTTCGGCTCCAGCGACGACCCGAAGTCGTTCGCGGCGATGCGCTACACCGAATCCAAGCTGACCCCGATCGCCGAAGTGCTGCTGGGCGAGCTGGGCCAGGGCACCACCGACTGGGCGCCGAACTTCGACGGCACCCTGCAGGAGCCGACCTGGATGCCGGCGCGCCTGCCGCATCTGCTGCTGAACGGCACCACCGGCATCGCCGTGGGCATGGCCACCGACGTGCCGCCGCACAACCTCAACGAGATCGTCAGCGCGCTGCTGCACCTGCTGGACGATCCCGACGCCAGCGTGCGCGACCTGTGCGAGCACGTGAAGGGCCCGGACTATCCGTCGACCGCCGAGATCATCACCCCGGCCAACGACCTGCGCACGATGTACGAGACCGGCAACGGCAGCGTGCGTGCGCGTGCGACCTTCACCAAGGAAGCGAACAACGTGGTGGTCACCGCGTTGCCGTTCCAGGTGTCGCCGTCGAAGGTGATCGAGCAGATTGCCGCGCAGATGCGCGCCAAGAAGCTGCCGTGGCTGGAAGACGTGCGCGATGAATCCGACCACGCCAATCCGGTGCGCGTGGTGCTGGTGCCGCGCTCCAACCGCGTCGACGCGGACCAGCTGATGGGCCACCTGTTCGCGACCACGGACATGGAGCGCAGCTACCGCGTCAACCTCAACGTGATCGGGCTGGACGGCCGTCCGCAGGTGAAGAACCTGAAGATGCTGCTCAGCGAATGGCTGGCATTCCGCAGCACCACCGTCACCCGCCGCCTGCAGCACCGCCTGCAGAAGGTCGAGCGCCGCCTGCACCTGTTGGAAGGCCTGCTGGTGGCCTTCCTCAACCTGGACGAGGTGATCCACATCATCCGTACCGAGGACGAACCGAAGGCAGCGCTGATCGCGCGCTTCGGCCTGTCCGAAGACCAGGCCGAGTACATCCTGGAAACCAAGCTGAAGCAGCTGGCCCGCCTGGAAGAGATGAAGATCCGCGGCGAGCAGGACGAGCTGGCCAAGGAGCGCGAGAAGATCCTCGGCATCCTCGACAGCAAGGCCAAGCTGAAAAAGCTGATCCGCGACGAACTGGCCGCCGACGCCAAGAAGTTCGGCGACGCCCGCCGTTCGCCGCTGGTGCAGCGCCAGGCCGCGCAGGCCATCGACGAAACCGAGCTGGTGCCGAGCGAGCCGATGACCGTCGTGCTGTCGGAGAAGGGCTGGATCCGCGCGGCCAAGGGCCACGACATCGATGCCGCCACCCTGTCCTACCGCGATGGTGACGCCCTGCAGGGCTCGGTGCGCGCGCGCAGCACCCAGCAGGTCGCCTTCCTGGACAGCGAAGGCCGCGCCTACTCGACGCCGGTGCATACCCTGCCCTCGGCGCGTGGCAACGGTGAACCGCTGACCGGCCGCTTCTCGCCGGCACCGGGCACCAGCTTCGTGACCCTGGCCAGCGCCGAACCGGACGCCCGCTTCGTGCTGGCCTCGACCCACGGCTATGGCTTCGTCACCCGCTTCGAGAACCTGATCGGCCGCAACAAGGCCGGCAAGGCGATGCTGAACCTGTCGTCCGGTTCCTCGGTGCTGACCCCGTCGGCCGTGGCCAACGTGGCGACCGACCGCATCGTGGCGGTGACCAGCTCGGGCAACCTGCTGGCGATCGCCGCCAACGACCTGCCGGAACTGGACAAGGGCAAGGGCAACAAGATCATCGAGATCCCCAAGGCCAAATTGGCCACCGAGCGGGTCGTGGCGATCGTGGCGATCAGCCCGGGGCAGACCCTGCAGGTGCGCAGCGGCCAGCGCACCATGGGCCTGAAGTTCAACGAGCTCGACGCCTACCTGGGCGCCCGCGCCACCCGCGGCCACCTGCTGCCGCGCGGCTGGCAGAAGGTGGAAGGGTTGTCGGTGGAATGACGGGGAACGGGGTCGGATCCCTTTCCACAGGAAAGGGCTCTGACCCATCCGACATGACAAGGGGTCAGAGCCGTTTTCGTTGAAAACGGATCTGACCCCGGACACGAAAAAGCCGGGGATTCCCCGGCTTTTTCGTTTGTCGGCTGGCGGGCGGTGGAGCGGCTGGCTGGCGAAGGCTGGCTCGCGATGCTCCGGTGCTGGCGGGCGACGTTGCTTGGTGCGCCTGGTAGAGCCGACCGTTGGTGGGCTGTATTTTGAAGAGCACCCGACCAACGGTCGGCTCTACCCAAAGCGCGGCGCCGGCTCAGTGCGCCGGGGCGCCGTTGCCGTCGATCTTGCTCAGCTGGTACAGCTCCAGGCCGATGCGCTTGATCAGGCCCAGCTGCTGCTCCAGCCACCAGGCATGGTCTTCCTCGGTGTCCTTCAACTGCGCCAGCAGCATGTCCCGGCTCACGTAGTCGCCCTTCTCCTCGCACAGCTTCATGCCTGCGGCGAGATTGCTGCGGACTGCGTATTCAGTATCGAGATCCTTCTGCAGCATCTCCTCCACGGTCCTGCCCGGCTCGGTCGCATGGGGGCGCATGTCCGGGTCGCCGCCCAGAAACAGGATGCGGCGCAGCAGCGCGTCGGCGTGCTGGGTTTCCTCTTCCATCTCGTGGTTCAGGCGCTCGTACAGCGCGAACAGGCCCTGGTCCTCGTAGCGGCGGGAATGGATGAAGTACTGGTCGCGGGCAGCAAGCTCGCCGCGCAGCAGTTCCTTCAGGCAGGCGATGACGTCCGGGTTGCCTTTCATGGAGGTGCTCCTGTGGATCGATGCGGCATAGGGTGCCGCATTTCAAAATACGGTGATCTAATCGGAATCAGTCGCAGTTGCGCCTGCGGCTACAATCCCCCCACGAGTGCCGGAAGGACCTGCAATGCGACGTACCTGGCGTTGGATACTGGCTGTGCTCATCGCCATCGTGCTGGTCACCGCACTGGTCCTGTGGCTGTTGCTGCGCGGCAGCCTGGCTGAACTGGAGGGCGAACAGGCCCTGCCCGGGCTGGCCGCGCCGGTCAGCATCGAGCGCGACGCGCTGGGGGTGGTCACCATCACCGCCGGCAGCCAGACCGATGCCATGCGTGCCCTCGGCCATGTGCATGCGCAGGAACGTTATTTCGAGATGGACCTGATGCGCCGCAGTGCCGCGGGCGAACTGTCGGCGCTGTTCGGGCCGGTGGCCATCGACGCCGACAAGCGCATGCGCGTGCACCGGCTGCGCGCGCGCACCGAAGCGCACCTGGACGACGCACTTGGCGACAACCCGCAGGCCGTGCGTGCCTACGTCGACGGGGTCAACGCGGGCCTGGCCGATCTGTCGGTGCGGCCCTGGGCCTACCTGCTGCTGCGGCAGTCGCCCGCACCCTGGCAGGCCAGCGACAGCGTGCTGGCCGGGCTGGCCATGTACGCCGACCTGCAGGACCCGGGCAACCAGAACGAACTGGCGCTGGCGCGCATCCGCGACGTGGTGCCGCCGGCCCTGCATGCGCTGCTGGCCCACGATGGCAGCAGCTGGGACGCGCCCCTGCAGGGCGAACCGCGCGGCGACGCGGTGCTGCCCGACGCCACCCAGCTGGACCTGCGCACGCTGGCTGCCGCGCCCACCGCGCCTGCCGCCGACGCCGATGCGGTCGGCAGCAACAACTTCGCCGTGGCCGGTGCGCTGACCGCCGATGGCCGCGCCATCATCGCCGACGACATGCACCTGGCCCTGCGTGCGCCCAGCCTGTGGTTCCGCGTGCGCCTGCGCTATCCGGATCCGCAGGCACCGGGTGGCCAGGTCGATGTCAGCGGCTTCTCGCTGCCGGGCGTGCCGGCGGTCATCGTCGGCAGCAACGGGCACGTAGCCTGGGGCTTCACCAACAGCTACATCGACACGGCCGATTTCCGCCGCGAACCAGCGAATGCGCCGGTGACCGTGCACGAGGAACGCATCGCCGTGGCCGGCAAGCCCGATGTGCTGTTTCCGGTGCGGGAAACCGCGTGGGGGCCGATCCTGCACACCCATGCCGATGGCAGCGGCGATGCCCTGCGCTGGGTCGCCCACCTGCCCGGCGCGGTGCGCATGGACTTCGCCGACATGGCCCGCGCCGGTGACCTCAGCCAGGCCCTGGAGACCGCCGACCATGCCGGCATTCCCGCACAGAACCTGGTGATCGGTGATCGCAGCGGGCGCATTGCCTGGCGGCTGGTGGGTGCACGCCCGGACCGCGGCCCCGGCTGCGTGCCGCAGGGCTTCAACACCCTGCAGGACAGCGCGCTTGATGACGGCACGGACTGCGCGCCATGGCCGATCCGAAGCGACGCCGCGCCGGCCCTGATCGATCCGCCCGGGCAGCGCCTGTGGACCGCCAACAGCCGCGTCGTCGACGATGCCACCCTGGCCGTGGTCGGCAACGCCGGCTACGACCTGGGCGCACGCGGCCAGCAGATCCGCAACCTGCTGGCAACCCAGGAACGCTTCGATGAACACGACCTGCTGGCGATCCAGCTCGACGACCGCGCCGTTTTACTGCAGCGCTGGTGGGGGCTGCTGCAGGAAACCGCCGCGCACAGCGACGATCCGTCGTTGAAGCGTTTGGCCGACGCCAGCGGACACTGGAACGCCCGCGCCTCGGCAAGCTCGACCAGCTACCGCATCGTGCGTGGTTTCCGCGGCGAAGTGCTTGAAGCCATCGAGAGCGCGCTGCTGGCACCGGCCAAGGCGCGCCTGGGGAATGACTACCTGCCGCCGCGGCTTGCGCAGCTGGAAGGTGTGGTCTGGCCGATGCTGCAACAACGCCCGGCCAACCTGCTGCCACCGGGCGTGGACAGCTGGGACGCGCTGCTGGCCAAGGCCGCGCGCACGCTGGAAGCCGACCTCGACAAGCAGGGGCCGCTGCAGCAGCGCACCTGGGGCGAGCGCAACGTGGCCGACATCTGCCACCCGGTCTCGCGTGCCCTGCCCACCTTCACCCGCCGCTGGCTGTGCATGCCGGCCGACCAGCTGCCTGGCGACCGCGACATGCCGCGCGTGCAGGGCCCGAGCTTCGGTGCCTCGCAGCGCATGGTGGTCTCGCCGGGCCATGAAGCCGACGGCATCGTGCACATGCCGGGCGGCCAGAGTGGCCACCCGCTGTCGCCGTACTGGGGCGCCGGCCACGAAGACTGGGTGCATGGCCGCCCGACCCCGTTCCTGCCGGGCAGGGCGCAGCATGTGCTGAAGCTCGTCCCGGCGCTACCGGATCAGGCCTTGCGGCGTTCCATCAGGTTCAACAGCGGTCCGGTCATCGCCGTGGTCACCAGCGCCATGATCACCAGCACCGCGAACAGGCGGTCACCCAGCAGGCCCAGCTCGTAGCCCAGGTTGAGCACGATCAGCTCCATCAGGCCACGGGTGTTCATCAGCACGCCCAGACGCCAGGCTTCGCGATTTTCCATGCCGGTGCTGCGCGCGGCACTCCAGGTGCCCAGCAACTTGCCGGCGGTGGCCACCACGATCACCACCACGCCCAGCAGGATGTCGCTGGTCTGCAATGCATCGGCGCGCATGCGCAGGCCGGTCATCGCGAAGAACAGTGGCAGCAGCAGGGTCGCCGCGAACGGTTCGACCCTGGCCACCAGCAGCTCGCGCAGCTGGGCGTTGGATGACACCGCCACGCCGGCCGCGAACGCGCCGAACAGCGCATGGATGCCCAGCACTTCGGTCACCAGCGCGCTGGCCAGCGACAGCAGCAGGATGCCCAGCAGCCAGCGCCCTTCGCGCCCGCGGACGATCTTCTGGCGGGCGAACCATGGCTTCACCGCCCCCAGCATCAGCGCGATGAACAGCACCACGCAGACCAGGTTCACGCTGGCCGTCAGCCAGCCGGTGGCCTGCGCGGCGGCCACGATCAGCGCCAGCATGCACCACGCGGTGGCATCGCCCAGCGCCGCACAGGCAATGGAGGTCTGCCCCAGCGGGGTGTACGTGATGCCACGATCGGCAAGGATGCGCAGCAGCACCGGGAAGGCGGTGATGCTCATGGAAATCCCGACGAACAGCGCGAAGGCAGTGAAGCCCACGCCCTGCGGGCCGTGCCCCGGATACAGCCAGATGGCCAGCCCCACACCCAGCACGAAGGGCACGGCGATGCCGGCATGGCTGACGGTGAAAGCGAATTTGCGGCGGCCACGCAGCGCGCCCAGGTCGAGTTCGGCACCGGCCACCAGCAGGAACATCAGCACGCCCAGCTGGCTGAGCATGCCCAGCGGCCCCAGCGACGCGGCCGGGAACAACGCTCCGTGCAGCTGCGGCAGCAGGCTGCCCAGAACCAGCGGGCCCATCATCAGGCCAGCGGCCATTTCGCCGATCACTGCCGGCTGGCCGAAATGCTTCAGCAGCGCGCCCGCGCCCTTGGCCACCAGCAGCAGCACCAGCAGCTGCAGCAGGAACAGGCCCAGCGGCGATGCCAGGTGGTGGGCCCAGTCACTGCCGACCACGGCCTCGGCCTTGGCCGCCACCGACGGCACGGCCGGTCCCGCATAGCGCGCAAGCGCCAGGCCGATCGCCAGCGGAACCGCCGCCCACGCCAGGTAACGCCACCCCCATTTCATCGGCGGCACGCTGCCTCCGGTCTGTACATCCATGAACATTCCCCAATGCGCAGGGGCCCGATGATACAAAAAAGGGAACGTGCCTTCGGTAGCGCCGGGCCATGCCCGGCGCAGACGTCAGGCCAGGGCCTGCTCGTGGACGCCGGCGATGGCGCGGCCGGACGGGTCGGCGGCGGCGGCGAAGCTGGCATCCCAGGCAATCGCAGCCGGTGAGGAACAGGCGATCGACTTGCCGCCCGGCACGGTTTCGGCTGCGGCGCGGCTCGGGAAGAACTGCTCAAACAGGTGGCGGTAGTAGTACGCCTCCTTGGTCTGCGGCGGGTTGTGCGGGAAGCGCTTGTCGGCCGCTGCCAGCACGCGGTCACTCACCTGCGCCTCGGCGTGCGCCTTCAGGCCATCGATCCAGCCGTAGCCGACGCCATCGCTGAACTGCTCCTTCTGCCGCCACAGGATGCTGTCGGGCAGGTAGCCATCGAAGGCCTCACGCAGTACCGCCTTCTCGATGCGGCGGCCACCGAAACCGGCGCCGACCATCTTGTGCGCGGCATCGAAACGCATCGCCACGTCGAGGAATTCGCGGTCGAGGAACGGCACGCGCGGCTCCACGCCCCAGGCCATCATCGACTTGTTGGCGCGCAGGCAATCGTAGTTGTGCAGGGCATCGAGCTTGCGCACCAGTTCCTGGTGGAACTCGCGCGCATCCGGCGCCTTGTGGAAGTACAGGTAGCCACCGAAGATCTCGTCGCTGCCCTCGCCGGACAGCACCATCTTCACGCCCATCGCCTTGATCCGGCGTGCCAGCAGGAACATCGGCGTGGAGGCACGGATGGTCGTGACGTCGTAGGTTTCGATGTGGCGGATCACTTCCGGCAGCACGTCCAGGCCTTCCTCGAAGCTGTATTCGAAACCGTGGTGGACGGTGCCCAGCGCTTCGGCAGCGATGGCGGCAGCGGCAAGGTCCGGCGAACCCTTCAGCCCGATCGCGAACGAGTGCAGGCGCGGCCACCAGGCTTCACTCTGGCCGCCATCCTCGATGCGGCGGCGTGCGTAACGCGCGGCCACGGCGGCCACCAGCGAGGAATCCAGGCCACCGGACAGCAGCACGCCGTACGGCACGTCGCTCATCAGCTGGCGCTCGACCGCCTGTTCGAAGGCCTGGCGCAGGTCGGCCAGGTCGGCCTGTCGGCCTTCCACGTCGACATACTCGCGCCACGGCTGCTGGTAGTAACGCACCAGTTCACCGCTGGCGCTGTCGTAGTAGTGGCCCGGCGGGAACTGCGCGACGTCGGCGCAGGAATCCACCAGCGCCTTCATTTCCGAGGCCACGCGCAGGCGCCCCTGCGCATCGTGGCCCCAGTACAGCGGCACCACGCCGACCGGGTCGCGGGCCACCAGCACACGGCCGGCATCGCGGTCCCACAGGGCGAAGGCGAAGATGCCGTTGAGCTGTTCCAGCCACTGCGCCGGCGAGCCGCCCTGGCGGTACAGCGCGTTGATCACCTCGCAGTCCGAACCGGTCTGGAAGGCGTAGTCGCTGGTCAGCGCGGCCTTCAGGGCCTGGTGGTTGTAGATCTCGCCGTTGACCGCCAGGGCCAGCTGGCCGTCGGCCGACAGCAGCGGCTGCGAGCCGCCGGCCGGGTCGACGATGGCCAGGCGCTCGTGCACCAGCAGCGCGCCTTCGTCCAGGTACACGCCGCTCCAGTCCGGGCCGCGGTGGCGCTGCCGCTGCGACAGTTCCAGCGCATGGCGGCGCAGGGCGGGAAGATCGTCACCGGCCTGCAGGCCGAAGATTCCGAAGATCGAACACATGGATGGTGCTCCTGTTGTGGGGGATTACACGGGGGGAAGGTGTTCGACCGGCCAGCCAGGCCCGGGAGGGCTGGGCCCGGGCACAAAAAAACCCGCATCGGCCGATGCGGGTTTTCTGGTGTCCGGGCGTATGTTGCTGTCTATCTACCCAGGGCGCAGTCCCGCATCGGCCGCGCACGATTATTCGCGCGCAGATTATTGCGGTTGGTATTGTTGACGGCGGTGGCCAGGCGGATCGACATGGCACTGACCGTAACGCGGTTTCCAGAGCCGTGCAACAGTTGCGTTGGCAACCACAGGAGGCGTGCCGACCAACGGTCGGCACCCACCATTGCGGGGTTACGCCAGCAGGCGCTCCACCAGGCGCTGGTACAGGCGCGGCAGGGCCTCCAGCTCGTCCACTCGCACGTTCTCGTCCACCTGGTGGATGCTGGCGTTGACCGGCCCCACTTCGATGCACTGCGCACCCAGCGGTGCGATGAAGCGCGCATCGGAGGTGCCACCGCCGGTGCTTTCTTCCGGGGCACGGCCGATGTGTCCGGCCAGCACCGCACGCGCGGCCGCACGCAGTGGGCCTTCCGGGGTGTAGAACGGCTCGCCGCTGCGGTGCCACTTCAGCGTGTACTGCAGGCCGTGCCGGTCCAGCAGCGCGGTGATCTCCGCTTCCAGCTTCGGCGCAACCCAGTGCGGGTTGTAGCGGATGTTGAAATCCACCTCCAGCTCGCCGGGAATCACGTTGTTGGCGCCGGTGCCGGCATGGATGTTGGAGATCTGCAGGCTGGTCGGCGGGAAGCTCTCATAGCCCTCGTCCCAGCGCCGCGCACTCAGTTCGGCCAGGGCCGGCGCCGCCTGGTGGATCGGATTGCGTGCCTTGTCCGGATAGGCCACGTGGCCCTGCACGCCCTGCACGCGCAGCTTGGCCGACAGGCTGCCGCGGCGGCCGACGCGCAGCAGGTCGCCCAGCGTCGCCGTCGACGAAGGCTCGCCGGTGATGCACCAGTCGATGCGCTGGCCACGCTCGGAGAACAGGCGCGCGACATGGCGCACGCCGTCGATGGCATCGCCTTCCTCGTCGCTGGTGAGCAGCACGGCCAGCGTGCCGGCATGGTCAGGATGCGCGGCCACGAATTGCTCGGCGGCGATGACGAAGGCCGCCACGCTGCCCTTCATGTCAGCGGTGCCACGGCCGTACAGCACGCCGTCGCGGATCTCCGGGGTGAACGGATCGCTCTGCCACGCCTCACGCGGTCCCGGCGGCACCACGTCGGTGTGGCCCAGCAGCACCAGCACCGGTGCGCCGCTGCCGTGGGTCGCCCAGAGGTTGTCGACCTCGCCCAGGCGCAGGTGTTCGCACTGGAAACCGGCCTGCTGCAGGCGGGCGGACAGCAGCGCCTGGCAGCCGGCATCGTCAGGCGTCACCGACGGCCGCGCGATCAGCTCGCAGGTCAGGTCGAGGACGGCGCTCACGCGCCACCCACGCCGAAGCGTGCCTTGAAGCCGTTGTCACTGAAGCCCTGGCTGACCGTGCCGTCGGCGGTCACCACGACAGGGCGCTTGATCAGCTGCGGGTATTCGCGCAACAGCAGCTTCCACTCGGCATCCGAATCAGCGGCCTTGCGGTTGTCCGGCAACTGCCGCCAGGTGGTGGACGATTTGTTGACCATCGCGGCCAGGCCGCCCAGCTGCGCGGCCCACTCCAGCAGGGTTTCCGGGCTGGGCTTGTTGTCGCGGTAGTCGACGAAGGTGTACGGCACGCCGAAGCGGTCCAGCCACTTGGTCGCCTTCTTGCAGGTATCGCAGTTCTTCAAACCGTGGACAGTGGTGCTCATGGCCATCTGTGATGCAGGAAAACAGAGGGCCAGAATCTCACAACAGGCGCTCGGACACGACCCGGAACGGCAACGATGGCAGGCGCAGGGCCAGCCCCTCGGCCAGGTCCACGCCCATCGCCTGCAGGCGCGGGCATTGCAGCTCGCCCTGCAGCTGCAGCGGCTGCAGCTGGATGATGTCCACCGGCAGATCGATGCGGGTGCTGGCCCAGCGCTGGTCGCAGGTGCGGGCGATGGCCTCGTCCTGGCAGGTCAGGAAACGCAGCAGGTCCGGATGCCCGCCGAAAGCGGCGGTCCATGCATCAGCCTCCAGACCTTCGGCCGCGCGCCACTGCAGGTGCAGGCCCGGGGCACTGCCCTGCCCGCCTTCGATCAGGGTGTGCCCACCGCCATCGTCGCGCACCACATGCTCGAAGCGCCTGGAAAGATGCGGCTGCATGGCATCGCTGAACGCACGCGCGCCGGCCACGAAGGCCAGCCGGTCCATCACGTTGCGGTCGAACAGCACCACCGGCGTTCCCTGCGGAGCGTCATCGCGGCGCAGGTACCAGCGCCAGTTGCTCTGCCGTGGCGACGGCATCAGCGCACGCAGCGGCCCGGCCGCACGCGGGCCGAAGTGGCCGTGGCGGTAGCTGAGGATGGTGTAGGGCGTGCGCCCTTCATGGATGACGTAATGGTGGCCGGGCGGCGGCGGCGGCGCGTGCCGCACATCCACCCACCAGCTCACGTAGACCACATCGCGCACATCACTGGCCAGCATCGGCATCGGCCAGCGCCGCGACAGCGCGCGGCGCAGCCAGGTCCACCGGGGGGCATGCAACAGGCGCGGCAGCACCCGTCCGAACAGGCTGTCGGACGGATGCCGGTAGATCGCCGACGGCGCCAGGTCCTCCGGCGCAGTCGCCTTCAATCGGCCAGGCCGCGCAGCAGGTCGTTCACGCTGGTCTTGCTGCGGGTCCTGGCATCGACCTGCTTGACGATCACCGCGCAGTACAGCGAGTGGGTGCCGTCCTTGCTCGGCAGCGAGCCGGACACCACCACGCTGTACGGCGGGATGTAGCCGTAGGTGATCTCGCCGGTGGCGCGGTTGTAGATGCGGGTGCTCTGGCTGAGGAACACGCCCATGCCGATCACGCTGTGGTGGCCGACGACCACGCCTTCCACCACTTCCGAACGCGCACCGATGAAGCAGTGGTCTTCGATGATGGTCGGGCTGGCCTGCAACGGCTCAAGCACGCCGCCGATGCCGGCGCCGCCGGACAGGTGGCAGTGCTGGCCGATCTGCGCGCAGGAACCGACGGTGGCCCAGGTGTCGACCATGGTGCCTTCGCCGACGTAGGCGCCGATGTTGGTGAAGCTCGGCATCAGCACCACGTCCTTGCCGAAGTACGTGCCGCGACGGGCGATCGCACCCGGCACCACGCGCACGCCGGCGCGACGGAACTTCGCTTCGTCATAGCCGGCGAAGCGCGACTCGACCTTGTCCCAGAACGGCGCCGGGCGCGCGTCGACCATGGCCATGTCGTTGACACGGAAGTACAGCAGCACGGCCTTCTTCAGCCACTCGTTGACCTTCCAGCCACCGTGGCCGTCCGGCTCGGCGACGCGGAATTCGCCCGTTTCCAGCCCATCGATCACGCGGTTGACCAGCGGACGGGTGGACCCTTCCAGCTCGTGCAGGGTCAGCGTGGCGCGGCGCTCGAAAGCACTTTCGATGCCGAACTTCAGCTCTTCCACGCCCGGCACCGGTGGCTTGCGCAGCGACTTGCGGGCGATGGTTTCGGCGCGTGCAGCTTCGGCGCTCTTGGCCGGGGCCTTCTTCGCGACCGGCTTCTTCACAACAGCAGCCTTCTTCACCGGTGCCTTGGCCGGGGCGGCCTTCTTCGGTGCGGCAGTCTTCTTCGCCGCTGCGCTCTTGGCGGTCGCAGCAGTCTTTTTCACGGGCTTGGTGGCCATCAGGTGGGGTCTCCGGCGTTTCGATCAGGGTCCAGGCAGGCCAGCATTGCGTCATGCAGCTGCTGCCGGGCGGGTTCGGTCAGGGGGAGGTCGTGTTCGTCACTGATCACGAAGGTGTCTTCGGCGCGTTCGCCGAACGTGGCAATGCGCGCGTCATGCACGCGCAGGCGCTGGTTGCGCAGCACGAACGCCACGTCGGCCAGCAGGCCGGGGCGGTCGGGGGCGACCAGGGCGAATCGGGTCGCGCCGGGTTCATCGCGGAACTCGATGCGCGGGGCGAAACGGAAGTGGCGCAGCTGCCGGGGCACCACTCGCCGCGACGGGCGCAGCAGGGTCAGGTCGCCACCCAGCGCTTCGCGCAGCGCGGCCTCCAGGTTGGCGCTGCTGCCATCGGCGAAGGTGTCGGCCGGGCTCACTTCGAAGGTATCGAAAATGGTGTCCGACGGGCCATCCAGCACGCGTGCGCGATGGATGCCATAGCCCTTGCGGTCCAGGGTCATCACGATCGCAGCGAACAGGCCATCGCGGTCGGGCGAGTGCACGAATACTTCCAGCGCGGGGTCGTCCACGCTGATCCGGCGCACTTTCACCAGGGTGTGGCCCTGCTTGATCGGCACCAGCGCCGAGGCCTGCCAGGCCAGCTGTTCCGGGCGCAGGCGCATGAAACCCTCGTCGGGCATCACCGCGAACTGGCGATCGATGGTGGCATCGTCGTAGCCCTGCTCGCGCACCAGCGCGCGTACGCTCTCACGCGCCTCGGCCACGCGTTCGGCGGCCGGCATCGGGTGCTCCAGCCCATCGCGCAGCGCGCGGCGGGTGGCGAAGTACAGATCGGCCAGCAACCTGTCCTTCCATGCGTTCCACAGCTTGGGGCTGGTGCCGGCGATGTCGGCGCAGGTCAGCAGGTACAGGTAGTCCAGGCGGTCGCGGCTGCCGACCAGAGTGGCGAAGCGATGGATCACCACCGGATCGGCGATGTCCTGCTTCTGCGCGGTCACCGACATGCGCAGGTGCTGCTCCACCAGCCAGGCCACCAGCTCGGTATCGCTGCCGCTCAGCGCATGGGCGTGGCAGAACGCACGCGCGTCCACCGCCCCCAGTTCGGAATGGTCGCCGCCACGGCCCTTGGCGATGTCATGGAACAGCCCGGCCAGCAGCAGAAGTTCGGGCTTGCGCAGGCGCGGCCAGACTTCGTGGGCGATCGAGAACCGTTCGTCGGCACGGCTGCTGGCGAACAGGCCGATGTTGCGCAGGACCATCAGCGTGTGCTGGTCGACCGTGTAGACATGGAACAGATCGAACTGCATGCGCCCGCTGACCTGGGCGAAGGCGGGAATCCACTGCCCGAGCACACCCAGCCGCGCCATGCGTGACAGCGTGTCGACTGGACGCTGGCCGCGCAGCAGGGCCATGAACTGTTCGCGGGCATTGGCATCGGCGCGGTCGTAGGCCGGCAGCAGCGGCAGCGCCTCGGCCAGCGCACGCGCGGTCAGCGAATGCAGGCCGCGGATCTGCGGGTTGTTGGCCCAGCTTGCGAACAGGGCGAAGACCTGGCCGACGTCACCGCACGGCCACTCGGCATCATTGGCGGCCAGGTAGCCACGGCGCAGCGAAAAGCCCACGGTCAACGGTTCCGGCTGCGCCTCGCCGTCGAACTGCTCCTCGAAGCGCTGCAGCAGGCGGTCGCTGATCCGGCGCACCACCAGGGCGGCACGGTAGAAGCCCTGCATCATCTTTTCGACGCCCAGGTTCTCGGCGTCGTCTTCGAAGCCCAGGCGTGCGGCCAGGGTCTTCTGGTAATCAAAGCGCAGGCGCTCTTCCGGGCGGCGCGCCACCAGGTGCAGGCCGAAACGCAGGCGTGCCAGCACCGCGCGCTCGCGCTTCAGTGCGGCCGCTTCATCGGCGCCCAGATGGCCCAGTCCAACCAGCGCTTCCAGGTCACGCACGCCGAACGCACGCAGCGCCATCCAGCCCAGCGTGTTGAGGTCGCGCAGGCCACCGGGGCCGTCCTTCAGGTCCGGCTCCAGGTTGTCGGCGGTATCGCCGAAGCGCTGGTGGCGGTTGCGCAGCTCCTCCAGCTTGGCCAGGAAGAAGGTGCGTGCCGGCCACGGCTCGCGGTCATCGATGGCCCCGCGCAGCGCGCGCCGGGCCGCATCGTCGGCCACGATCGGGCGCGCTTCGATCAGTGCGGTCAGCACGGTCTGGTCGGCGGCAGCCTCACGGCACTGCGCCGCCGAACGCACGGCATGGCTGACCGCCAGGCCGCAGTCCCACAGCAGCGCGAACAGGCGCGACAGGCCGGCCTCATGGGCCAGCTGCGCAGGCGGATCGCCGAACACCAGCAGGTCGATATCAGAGCGCGGGAACAGCTCACCGCGGCCATAGCCCCCCACCGCGAACACCGACAACCCGCTGCCGGCCGGCACGCAGCGCTGCCAGGCCAGGCGGATCAGGTGGTCGGCGGCGCGCGCGCGCAGCGCGATCAGGCGCTCGATGTTGTCGCCCTGGTCGAAGCGGCGGTACAGGCGCGCATCGGCCTGCTGCAGCGCCTGCCGTGCGGCAGACGCCCATTCTGGATCCTCGAGCGAATCGGCCGGCGCGTCCAGCAGTGAACCCGCCGGCAGCATCGTCAGGAGACCTGCGATTCGCCCGGCGACAGGGTCAGCACATCCACGCCGGTCTCGGTGACCGCGACCATGTGCTCCCACTGCGCCGACAGCTTGCGGTCCTTGGTCACCACGGTCCAGCCGTCCGGCAGCACCTTGTTGTAGCGGGTGCCCTCGTTGATCATCGGCTCGATGGTGAAGGTCATGCCCGGCTGCAGCACCAGGCCCTGGCCCGGGCGGCCGTAATGCACCACCTGCGGCTCATCGTGGTAGACCTTGCCGATGCCGTGGCCGCAGTACTCACGCACCACGCTGAAACGCTCGCCTTCGGCATAGCTCTGGATGGCATGGCCGATGTCGCCCAGGGTCGCACCCGGACGCACCGCGCGGATGCCGCGCCACATCGCTTCGTAGGTGGCTTCGACCAGGCGGCGGGCCATCACCGACGGCGTGCCGACGAAGTACATGCGGCTGGTATCGCCGTGCCAGCCGTCCTTGATGACGGTGACGTCGATGTTGATGATGTCGCCGTCCTTGAGCACCTTCCCTTCGCTGGGGATGCCGTGGCAGATGACATTGTTGACCGAAGTGCACACGCTCTTGGGGAAGCCGCGGTAGCCGACGTTGGCCGGCGTGGCGCCCTGCACGTTCACGATGTGGTCGTGGCAGATGCGGTCCAGCTCCTCGGTGGTGACACCGGGCTTGACATGGGGGGTGACGATGTCGAGCACTTCGCTGGCCAGGCGGCCGGCGATGCGCATCGCCTCGATTTCCTGCGGGGTTTTCAGATTCACGCTCATGGCACCCATTATCGCTGATCCGGCCACAATCTGAACGAACGCCACCCAACTGGGCGAACTGACGATGCACGGATCCGGCAAGGACCGTGAAAACGTGACCCAACCCGCGCTTTGTCCGACGCAAACATCACTGGATACAGACACTTACCCACCCTAGGCTGAACGGGACCGTCGTCAACGCGTCTCAGAACGTGCCGCACCGTCCGTTCAACAGACCCACGGGTCAGGGAGGTTGTACATGCGATCTGCAGTCCGTTCCCCGCTCACCTGGGCCGTGGCCCTGCTTCTGGCCGGCCCCGCAACGGCTGCCGACACCACGACGTTCAACGTCACCCTGATCGTCACCAAGGCCTGCACGATCACCGCAGCCGCGGCCACCAACGTCGACTTCGGCACGGCCGCGTCGACCACCGCCACCCCGACCCTGGGCCAGGGCTCGGTCACGGCGCAGTGCTCGGCACTGACCCCGTACACGATCTCGCTCAATGCCGGCGCCAATGCGGGCACCGCCAACGACGTGACCACCCGGCGGATGAAGAACACAAATGCCGCGGTGACGGCCAACAACTATGTCGGCTACCAGCTGTACCAGGACGCGGCGCGCACCCTGGTGTGGGGCGCCACTTCGGGCACCAACACCCAGGCCGGTATCGGCACGGGCCTGGCGGTTCCCTACCAGGTGTATGGCCAGATCACCAACCTGAGCACCAACAACGCCGCGGCCGGTAATTACCTGGACACGGTCACCGCAACGATCACCTATTGATGGGGTGGCATCGGATGGCCCTTCCCCGCCCGTGGCTCGCCACTGGGGTGGCGCTGCTGCTCGGCCTCGCACTGTCGGCCACCGCGGCGGCGGCCACCAGCATGCAGGTGGCGCCCACCAGCCTGCAGATGGATCCACGCCAGCGCGCCGCCGAACTGTGGCTGACCAACAGTGGTGCGTCACCGGTGAAGGTGCAGGTGCGGGTCTACCGCTGGAGCCAGCAGGACGGCGAGGAGCAGCTGCTGCTCACCACCGACCTGATGGCCACCCCCCCGATGAAGGAAATGGCGGCCGGCCAGCAACAGCTGATCCGGGTGATGCGTACCGACCCGCAGCCCCCCGCCAGCCAGCAGTACTACCGCCTGATCGTCGACGAGGTGCCGGACCTGGCTACCCGCGCCGAAGGCATGCAGTTCGTCCTCCGTTATTCCATCCCGGTGTTCATCCAGCCCGGCGGTGGCGGCACGCTGGCCCCGCAGCTGCAGGCCCGGCTGGTGCGGCTGGACGATGGCCGCAACGGAGTGGAAATCCGCAACAGCGGCAACAGCTATGCGCAGATCGCCGACCTGGCGCTGGGCAGCGCCAAGCGGCCGCGCATCATCCACCCGGGGCTGCTCGGCTACGTGCTGCCCGGGCAGGTGATGCGCTGGCCGCTGGAACGCACGGCGATCGACCGCGACAACGACGAGATCACGGCCAAGCTCAATGGCGAGTCCGCGCAGACACCGCTATCGCCCCCACAGGCTCGCTGAGGCCCTGGTGAGCGCGCTGCTGGGTGCGGCACTGGCTCCCGCGGCAACGCTTGCCGCCGATGTCTCCGGGGTGTCTGCCGATGCCATCCTGCCGGCACCGACCCCGCTCACCGCCACCCAGACCCTGTATCTGGACGTGCTGCTGAACAGCACGCCGCGCGGGCTGCTGCCCTTCGTTGAAGACCGTGGCCGCCTGCAGGCCCGCCCCGAGGTGCTGCGCCAGCTCGGCTTCAACACCACCGGCCAAGCGCCGGTTTTCCTGGACCAGCTCGACGGCGTGGTGGTGCGCTATGACGCCGGCCTGCAGACCCTCGCGCTGGACGTGCCACTGGACCAGCTGACCCTGCCGACCACCGTGCTCAGCCGCCCGCAGGTGAATGCGCCCAGCGGCAAGGCCTCGCCCGGCGTGCTGTTCAACTACGACGTGTACGGCAGCCGCGTCGACGATCTGGCCAATCTGAGCGTGGCCTCGGAAATGCGCATCTTCGGGCTCGGCGACGGCACGTTCGAGAACACCACCATCAGCCGTCGCTACCAGCAGGCCGGGGATCGCCACTGGCGCAGCGAAAGCGTGCGCCTGGACACGCGCTGGACCCTGGATTTCCCGGAGCAGGCGCTGACTCTGGAAGTGGGTGATTTCTACAGCGGCTACGTCGACTGGTCACGACCGGTGCGCCTGGGCGGCATCCAGATCGGCCGCAACTATGGGCTGCAGCCTTACCGCGTGCTGACCCCGACCCCGTCGTTCCTCGGCCAGGCTGTGGTGCCCTCCACCGTCGAGCTCTACGTGGACGGCCTGCGTCAGTACAGCGGCCAGGTCCCGATCGGCCCGTTCCAGCTGGCTGCGCAGCCGGGCATCAGCGGCACCGGCAGCGCGCAGGTGGTGGTGACCGATGCGTTCGGCCGCATGCAGACGCTGGACTTCAGTTTCTATGGCACCCAGCAGCTGCTGGCCAAAGGCCTCTCGGACTGGTCGCTGGGCGTGGGCCGGCTGCGCGAGCAGTTCGGCGAGCGCTCCTTCGCCTACGACGACCGTACCGTGGCAAGCGCCAACTGGCACGGCGGCATCAGCGACCGCTTCACCGGCGAGATCCATGCCGAAGGCGGCGCCGGCCTGGCCGAGGCCGGCATGGGCGGCTGGTGGCAGCTGGGCAGCGCCGGCGTGGTCAACCTGGCCTACGCACACAGCCGTTACCAGGGCCTGCAGGGCGGGCAATGGGCGGTGGGTTACAGCTGGAACAACCGCCGTTTCAACTTCAACCTGCGCAGCGTGCGCAGCCACGGCGATTTCCGCGATCTGGGCGCACTGCAGGACAACCTGCCACCCAGCATCAGCGAGCAGGCCACCGTCGGCGTGGACCTGCTGAAACTGGGCACGCTCAGCGCCAGCTACCTGCGGCTGCGCTACCCCGACGGCGACGACAACCGCTATGCCAGCCTGTTCTGGTCCCGCAGCTGGAGCCCGCGCTGGTCGGCCTACCTGTCGGTCAACCAGAACCTGGACAGATCCGAGGACCGCAGCATCTACCTGTCACTGACTGCCAGCCTGGGCAACAACCGCCAGGCCAGCGTGTCCAGCCAGCGCAACGGCGGCACCCAGAGCTGGGTGGCCGATGTCACCCAGCCGGTGCCGGGCGACGGCAGCGCCAGCGGCATCGGCTGGCGCGCCCAGATCCGCCAGGGCGACGACGGCACCGGCGGCCTGGCCGAGGTCGGCATCCTCAACGACGTCGGCCGCTATTCGTTCGGCGCATCACGCCAAGGCGGACTGAACTTCGCCTATGCCAGCGCCAGTGGCAGCCTGGTGTGGATGGACGGGCATACCTTCGCCACGCGCGAAGTCTCCGATGCCTTCGCGGTGGTCAGCACCAGCGGCGTCGGCGGCGTGCCCGTGCGGCTGGAAAACCGGCTGATCGGCGTGACCGACGATCGCGGCCTGCTGCTGGTCAGCCCGCTGCTGTCCTGGCAGCGCAACCGCGTCTCGATCGACACCCTGGACCTGCCGGCCGACATGCGCGCCGACCGCATCGAGGACTGGGTCACGCCGCGCCAGCGGGCCGGCACCGGGGTGACCTTCAAGCTGCGCGCACGGCCGTCGGTGACGCTGATCCTGCAGGACCTGCAGGGCCAACCGCTGGAGGCCGGCAGCGAGGTCCGGCTGCCCGATGGCCGCCAGGCCACGGTGGGCTACGACGGCCTGCTGTACCTGGAAGACGTCAGCCCCGGCACCACGCTGTGCGTCACCACCAGCAGCGGCCAGTGCCGTTCCCGCGTGCCGGAGCAGCCGCAGGTGGTGGCCAGCGGCGCGCAGCCGCGCCCGGCCGCCCTGCAATGCATCCCGGAGACCGCGCCATGACCGCCCGCCACCTGCTGCTGGTCCTGCTGCTGCTGGCCGGCCTGGCGGTGGCGGCACCGGCCCGCGCCACCGCGACCTGCGTGGCGACCGCCAATCCGACGCTGCCGTTCGGCACCATCACCAGCCTCGCGGCTGGCCCCGCCACTGCCACGCTGAACATCACCGTCACCTGCAGCACAGCCGCGCTGAGCCTGCTGGCCACCACCGGCGTGCGGGTCTGCGTCGGCATTGGCCCCGGCACCGGAGGCAGCAACTCCGCCTGGCGGACGATGACCACCGGCAGCGCCGACACGATGAATTTCCAGCTCTACAACGACCCAGGCCTCAGCCAGGTCACCGGCCTGGTGCCGCGCGGCACGCCCCCGGCGCAGGAGCTGACCATGAGCTACAACGTGCCAGTGCTGACCGGCGGCAGTGGCGCGCAGAGCACCAGCCTGACGGCGCAGATCCCGGCCAACCAGGCGCTGGCCTCCGGTGCCTACAGCAGCACCTTCAGCGGTGCCAGCGTGGTGCTCACCTGGGCCTGGAACGAAGTCCTGCTCGGCACCGCGACGGTGCCGGCCACGTGCAACGGCGGCGCCACCGGCACCGCCACGGCCAGCGCGGCCTTCAGCTTCACCGCCACCGCCAACGTGCTGCCGCTGTGTGGCAGCTACGTCACCACCGACATGAACTTCGGCAACGTTACCGGCGGCATCCCCGCCAACATCGACCAGACCGCCACCGTGACCCTGACCTGCCTGAAGAACACCGCCTACCAGGTCAGCCTCGACAACGGCCAGAACAACCCAGCCGCCACCAGCACGCGGCGGATGAGCACGACCATCGGTGGCAGCAGGTACTACCTGGGCTACGAGCTGTACCGCGATGCCGCGCGCAGCCAGCGCTGGGGCAACACCCTCACCGTGGACACTGCCAGCGGCACCGGCACCGGCACGGCGCAGCAGCTGACCATCTACGGCCGCGTGCCGCCGATGACGGGACAGCCGCCGGCCGGCACCTACAACGACCGGATCACGGTGACCATCACCTATTGAACCCGCATGCCCTGGACCGCGCTTTTCGTAGCGTCGAGCCATGCTCGACTGCGCCTTTTTCTCTACAGATCCACCGATCGCGGCCGATACCGCGCTCAGGGATTTCCAGCAGGGCAGACGGCCGGTGGTACGTGCGCTATCGATGACAGCGATGCTGGCAGCCAGCATGACCGCCCGGGCCGAGCCGGCGACCACCGCCCTGCAGATCCGCCTGGTGGTGGTCGAGGGCTGCGCCACCGCGTCCGGCACGACCGACCCCTGCCCGGTCCCCGCCCAGTACAGCGAGGCCCCGGCCCTGCCCGCGCAGGTCCGTGAGCTCGCACCGCCGACCGGGGACGAAGGCGGCCGCGTGCTGCCCGAACCACCCACGGTCTACTACTGATGCCCGGGCGCCGGCTTCCCGGCCTGCTGGCTCTGCTGCTGGCCCTGCCGGCGGCGGCACTGGAGCTGGTGCCGACCACCCTGCAGCTGCCCGCGGCCGGCGGCCGTACCGAACTGTGGCTGTACAACCCCGGCCCGGGGCCCTGGCGCGGGCGCCTGCAGATCTGGGCCTGGGACCAGCAGACCGGTGCCGAACGGCTGCAGCGCAGCGAGCAGGTCCTGGCCAGTCCTACCCTGATCGACCTGCCCGCCGGCGCCCGCCAGCGGGTCTGGCTGCTGCCACGAACGCCCGCACGGGTCGCCGCCGAACAGGCCTACCGGGTGATGCTGACCCCCGATGACCGCCGGCAGTCGCGCTATTCCCTGCCACTGTTCCGCGGCGGTGATCCCACCGGCGCGCGGGCCCGGCTCTGGGTGGAGACGGCCGGCGATGCGGCGCAGCCCCAGCTGAGACTGCATAATGAGGGGCCCCGCCACGCCCGCCTCAGCGACCTCGTGTACGAGGACGCGCAGGGCGAGCCGCACGTGCTGCTGCCCGGTCTCGCCGGGTATGTGCTGGCCGCCCGGGAGCGCCATTGGCAGCTGCCGCCCCGTACCGACAGCTACCGAGGCGGCCGTTTCCTGGCCCGCCTGCAGGATGGACAGGTGCAGGTCCTGCCTGCGCCCGGACCCGCAATTGCAGCGGACGCCGCCGCCGGGCTATAATCGCCGGGATGTCCTGCCGCCCTGTGCGCGGAACACCGTCCACGCCGTACGTCATCGGCGAATCCACACTTGTTGCCCCCATCCGTGCCGGGGTGCTCCGCAAGGAGTTCGGCCACGGAGGCAACAGGGAAGCCCAACCCCGGAACCATCAGCGCTTCCACGCGTCCCGCATACCTATCCCGCGGGCGGAATCGCCGGTTCCCCGTCAGGAGTATTGCAATGCCCCAGGTCACCATGCGTCAGATGCTGGAAGCCGGCGTCCACTTCGGCCACCAGACCCGCTACTGGAACCCCAAGATGGCTCCGTACATCTTCGGCGCCCGCGGCAAGATCCACATCATCAACCTGGAAAAGACCGTCCCGCTGTTCAACGACGCGATGAACTTCATCTCGTCGGTTGCCCAGAAGCGCGGCACCGTCCTGTTCCTGGGCACCAAGCGCAGCGCCCGCGAAACCATCCGTGAAGAAGCCGAGCGTTGCGGCATGCCGTTCATGAACCAGCGTTGGCTGGGCGGCACCCTGACCAACTTCCGTACCGTCAAGCAGTCGGTTGCCCGCCTGAAGGAACTGGAAGCCGGTGAATCCGACGGCACCTTCGAGAAGCTGGTCAAGCACGAAGTGCTGGGCCTGCGTCGCGAGCGCGACAAGCTGGAAGCCTCGCTGGGCGGCATCAAGGACATGAACCGTCTGCCGGACGCCATCTTCGTGATCGACATCGGCCACGAAGACATCGCGATCAAGGAAGCCAAGAAGCTGGGCATCCCGGTCATCGCCGTGGTCGACACCAACTACAACCCGGAACTGGTCGACTACGCGATCCCGGGCAACGACGACGCCATCCGCGCTGTGCAGCTGTACGCCCGCGCCGCTGCCGACGCCGTGCTGGAAGGCAAGGCTGCTGCTCCGCACGCTGCTTCGGTGCGTGAAGAAGAGTTCGCCGAAGCCGCTGCTGCCGAAGAAGGCAAGCCGGCCCGTCGCGCACCGGCCAAGAAGGCTGCTGCTGACAAGGGCGAAGCCCAGGCCTGATCCAGGCCCCGGTGGGCGCCCTGCGCCCACCTGTCCTGACCGCTGCCACTGGCGCGGCGACCGGACACTGTCACACGGGCCGGCCACCATGCCGGCCCAACCCCTTTCTTTCGTGAGGTAATCCCGTGGAAATCACTGCTTCCCTGGTCAAGGAACTGCGCGAGCGCACCGGCGCCGGCATGATGGAATGCAAGAAGGCGCTGACCGAAGCCGGCGGCGACATCAACGCCGCTGCTGAAGCCCTGCGCAAGTCGGGCGCCGCCAAAGCCGACAAGAAGGCTGACCGCGTGGCCGCCGAAGGCCGTCTGGGCCTGGCTCAGGACGGCGGCAAGGCCGTGCTGGTCGAGATCAACTCGGAAACCGACTTCGTTGCCAACGACGTCAACTTCAAGAACTTCGTCGATTCCGTCGCCGCTGCCGCCCTGGCATCGGGCGCCGTTGACGCCGAAGCCCTGAAGACCGCCAAGCTGGCCTCCGGCGAAACCGTCGAAGAAGCCCGTGCCACCGCGATCCAGAAGCTGGGTGAAAACATCCAGATCCGTCGCCTGGTCAAGGTCGACACCACCGGCAACGTCGGTGCCTACGTCCACACCAACGGCAAGGTCGGCGTGCTGGTTGACCTGATCGGCGGCGACGTCGAGCTGGCCCGTGGCCTGGCCATGCACGTGGCTGCGCTGAAGCCGCCGCACAACAAGGCTGCCGATGTGCCGGCCGAGTTCGTGGAAAAGGAAAAGGAAATCGAACTGGCCAAGATGTCCGAGAAGGACAAGTCCAAGCCGGCCGACATCCTGGAAAAGATCATCGCCGGCAAGATCAACAAGATCGTCAGCGAAGTGACCCTGTACGGCCAGACCTACGTGCTGGGCGACACCACCGTCGAGCAGGTGGTCAAGGCCGCCGGCGCCGACGTGGCTGGCTTCCAGCTGCTGGTTGTCGGTGAAGGCATCGAGAAGGTGGTTGAAGACTACGCCGCCGAAGTTGCCAAGGCGATGCAGGTCTGATTCCAGCCCACCGGCTGTAAAACGACCAGAAGGAGCCGCGGGAAACCGCGGCTCTTTTTTTTATGCCCATGGGTGTGCACCGCGGGTGCCTGCACTCTCTCTCCGGTAGGTGCGCACTCCCCTCTCTCCGGTAGGTGCGCACTCCCCTCTCCCCGGTAGGTGCGCACCGTTGGTGCGCACATCCAGAGCAAGGATCTTTGCGTTATCCGCCATTCAAGCCGATACTCGACACAGGGGAATACGCAATCGCATAACAGGAACAGAAGTCGCAGACTGTGATGTATCCCTAGGTATTCTTGTCCTAATGGAATTGAACGATCCGACATGCCTCCTGAGCTGACTGCTGCCCTGGCGCTGTGCCGCAACCTGCCCTCGCCTCCCGGTATTGCCCTGCGCATCATCGAACTGGCCCAGGACCCGGAAGCGGACATCGCCACCGCCGCCGACATCATCGCCATCGACATGGCGCTGAGCGCTCGCATGCTGCGCATCGCCAACTCGCCGCTGTATGCCAGCCGGCGCCGCATCGAGAACCTCGGCCAGGCACTGACCATGCTCGGCCTCAACGCCACCATCAGCCTGGCGCTGGGCTTCACCGTCACCCAGGGCCTGACTGGTGGAAGCGGCGCCGACCACGACCTGCGCCAGCGCGCCTGGAAGCGCAGCATCCTCAGCGCCCTGGCCGCCAGCCAGCTGGGCCAGGCCCGCGGCCTGCGCCGGCTGGAAGAGCTGATGCTGGCCGGCCTGCTGCAGGACATGGGCGTGCTGTGCCTGGCCCAGGCCGAATCCGAGCGCTACCTGCCCCTGCTGCGCGAAGCCGGCGGCAACCTGGACCTGCTCGCCCGCGAGCGCAAGGAACTGGGCTGCACCCACGCCGACGTCGGCGCCTGGGTGGCCGAACAGTGGGGCCTGCCGCGCTACCTGGTGGACAGCATCCGCCTGAGCGAGTCCGAGCCCGCCACCGACAACACCTTCCAGGCCTGCGTCCAGCTCTCAGGCGCGGTTGCCGACATCTGGCTGGACGAGGATGCCGACGGCGCGCGCGAACGCGCCCTGCACGAGGTCCACGAGCGCCTGCAGCTGGACAGCGCGCGCTTCGACCAGGTGCTGGCGCGCATCAGCGACGCGCTGCCGGACATCGCCAGCCTGTTCGAGACCGGCCTCAGCTCGCCCTCCCGCGTGCGCGAGCTGATCGACCACGCGCAGGAACTGACCACGCTGCGCAACCTGCGTGAAATGCAGGATGCCGAGCAGGCGCGCCGCCGCGCCGACGAATTCGAGGCGCGGGCAAAGCGCCTGGCCGACCAGGCCCACCGCGACGCCCTCACCGGCGTGCTCAACCGCCGCCAGCTGGAAACCGTGCTCGACCAGGAGTTTCAGCGCGCCGGCCGGCAGGGCTGGCCGCTGTCGGTGGCCTTCATCGACCTGGACGATTTCAAGAAAATCAACGATGCCCACGGCCACCTGACCGGTGACGAGGTGCTGCGCGTGTTCGCCAACAAGCTGCAGGGCCAGCTGCGCAACAGCGACACCGTGGCCCGCTTCGGCGGCGAGGAATTCGTCGCACTGCTGCCCAACACCAGCGAAGCAGTGGCCCTGGACGTGATCCGCCGCGTGCTGGCCAGCATCGTCTCCACCCCGATGGTCGAACTGGAGGGCGGGCCGCTGTTCGTGACCTTCTCCGCTGGCGTGGCCACCCAGGGTGGTTACGAGCGCTTTGCCGGCGTGCAGGACCTGCTGCGGGCGGCCGATGACGTGCTGTACCGCTCCAAGAACCTGGGCCGTAACCGCGTCATCGCGCGCTCGCCCGGCGAACTGGGGCATGATGAGCTGTCTGCCACCGCAGGCGCCGAACTGGGTTGAACCCGCTGCCCCGGCTGAACGGGGCAGTGCAGCCTTCTGCGCCGCAGTGCACAAAATGCTTTGGCCGCGCGCCGCATGCGCGTAGAATCCCCCGCGATTTCCACGCTCACGAGGTCCATATGTCCAAGCTCGCCTATCGCCGCATCCTTCTGAAACTATCCGGGGAGGCGCTGATGGGAGATGAGGACTACGGCATCGACCCGAAGATCATCAACCGCCTGGCCCGTGAAGTGATCGAGGCCCAGCAGGCGGGCGCCGAAGTAGCGCTGGTGATCGGCGGCGGCAACATCTTCCGCGGCGCCGGCCTGGCCGCAGGCGGCATGGACCGCGTCACCGGCGACCAGATGGGCATGCTGGCCACGGTCATCAACGCCCTGGCCATGCAGGACGCGCTGGAGAAGCTCGGCGCCAAGGCCCGCGTGATGAGCGCCATCAAGATCAACGACGTGTGCGAGGACTACATCCGCCGCCGCGCCATCCGCCACCTGGAAAAGGGCCGCCTGGTGATCTTCGCCGCCGGCGTCGGCAGCCCGTTCTTCACCACCGACTCGGGCGCCGCCCTGCGCGCGATCGAGATCGGCGCGGACCTGCTGCTGAAGGCCACCAAGGTCGATGGCGTGTACGACAAGGACCCGAACAAGCACAGCGATGCGGTCCGCTTCGACAGCCTGAGCTACGACGAAGTGATCCGCCGCGGCCTGGAAGTCATGGATACCGCGGCCTTCGCCCTGGCCCGTGACAGCGACCTGCCGATGCGCGTGTTCGACATGGGCCAGCCGGGCGAGCTGCTGAAGATCCTCGGCGGCGCCAACATCGGCACCCTGGTCCAGGGCCGCGATCCGGCCTGAGCCTGAGCGGCAGGCGTGCTGCGGGCCGATCCAGGCCCGTCAGCGTCCCGTATTCGCCTATAATCGCCCGATTCCAGTTACATCCAGGACCCGGGCGATGCTCAACGACATCAAGAACAACGCGCAGACGCGCATGGCCAAGAGCATCGACGCTCTGAAGCACACCCTCACCTCGATCCGCACCGGGCGTGCCACTCCCGCCCTGCTGGACCGCGTCACGGTCAATGCCTACGGCAACGCCAGCACCCCGCTGAACCAGGTCGCGTCGATCTCCAACGCCGATGCCCACTCGCTGCTGGTCACGCCCTTCGACAAGAGCATGATCAAGGAAATCGAGAAGGGCCTGTACAACCACGAGTTCACCCCGAACACGCTGGGCGCGGCCATCCGCATCAACATGCCGCCGCCGACCGAAGAGCGCCGCAAGGAGTTGGCCAAGCAGGTGCAGAAGGAAGGCGAAGGCGCCAAGATCGCCATCCGCAACATCCGCCAGGACGCCAACAAGGAAGTGGCCAAGCTGGTCAAGGACAAGGCGATCAGCGAAGACGAGAAGAAGCGCGGCGAAGACGACATCCAGAAGCTGACTGACAGCAGCATCAAGGACGTCGACAAGGTCGTCGCCGACAAGGAAAAGGAACTGTTGTCGGTCTGAAGTCGATGCCTTCAGTCCCGCCTCCGTTGCCGGCCGCCCTGCCCCGCCACGTCGCCATCATCATGGATGGCAACGGGCGCTGGGCACAGCAGCGCCGCCGCCCGCGCGTGATCGGCCACCGTGCCGGCGCGCGCGCGGTCAACCGCACCATCGACCGTTGCCTTGAACTGGGCATTCCGGCGCTGACTCTGTTCGCGTTCTCCAGCGAGAACTGGGGCCGCCCGCAGGAAGAAGTCGATGCCCTGATGAAGCTGTTCCTCGGCGCCCTCGACCGTGAAGTGGACGAGCTGCATCGCCGTGGTGTGCGCGTGCGCTTCATCGGCGAACGCGAGCGTTTCGGCGCCGGGCTGGTCAGCCGCATGCAGCTGGCCGAACAGCGCACCGCCGACAATACCACGCTGACCCTGTCGATCGCCGCCAGCTACGGTGGCCGCCAGGACATCGCCCGCGCCGCCCGTGCGCTGGCCGCGGAAGTGGCTGCCGGCCGCCTGCTGCCCGAGCAGATCGACGAATCACTGCTGGGCCGCCAGGTCGCCCTGGCAGACCTGCCGCCGCCGGACCTGTTCATCCGCACCGGTGGCGATACCCGCATCAGCAACTTCCTGCTGTGGCAGCTGGCATATACCGAGCTGTGGTTCACCGAGGCATTGTGGCCGGACTTTGATTCCGGGCAGCTGCAGCAGGCGCTGGACGCCTACGCCAGCCGTGAACGCCGCTTCGGCCTGACCAGCGCCCAGATCGCCGCCCTGGCCACCGAGACGCCCAGCCCATGACCAAGACCCGAGTTCTCGCCGCGCTGATCATGGCGCCGGTGGCCATTGCCGCGATCCTGCTGCTGCCTACCCAGTGGCTGGCTGCCGCCGCCGCCGCCGTGTTCCTGATCGGCCTGTGGGAATGGCTGAAGCTGGCCGGCATCGAAGATACCCTCGCCCGTACCGTGCTGCTGGTGCTGAACCTGCTGCTGATGGTGCTGATGGTCTGGGCCGATGGCAGTTCGCTGGTGCTGTTCCAGCTGGCGACCCTGGTTGGCGTGGCCTGGTGGCTGGCCGCCCTGGTCTGGCTGCGCTTCTTCACCTTCGGCGCGCAGCCGGGCAGTCCCGCCCGCATCTTCAAGCTGCTGGCCGGCACCCTCGCCATCGTCCCGGCTTGGGCCTCGCTGGTGCTGATCCATGCCGGCGGCGATCCGCCCGGCCACAACGGCCACCTGTGGCTGCTGGCCGCGCTGGCGCTGGTGTGGGCCGCCGATTCGGGCGCCTATTTCGCCGGCCGCCACTTCGGCAGGCACAAGCTGGCCCCGCGCATCAGTCCCAACAAGACCTGGGAAGGCCTGTTCGGCGGCCTGCTGGCCGGTGTTGCCGTGGCCGTCGGCCTGGGCTGGCTGGCCGGCGTGGACGTCGCGCACCTGCCGGGCCTGCTGGTCACCTCGGTGGTGGCCGTGTTCGCCTCGGTGCTGGGCGACCTGTACGAAAGCCTGATCAAGCGCCATGCCGGCGCCAAGGACTCGGGCCACCTCATTCCTGGCCACGGCGGCGTGCTGGACCGCGTCGACGGTGTGCTGGCTGCCCTGCCGGTGTTCGCGCTGGGCAAGGAAATCTTCGGATTCTGACCATGGATGCTGTTGCAGACCTGCGCCGGGTCGCCGTATTCGGCGCCACCGGCTCGATTGGCGCCTCCACGCTGGACGTGATCGCCCGCCACCCGCAGCGCTATCAGGCCACCGTGCTCGCCGCCGGAAGCCAGGTGCAGGCGCTGCTGGCGCTGTGCCGCCAGCACCGGCCCGCACATGCGGTCATCGCCGACGAGAGCCTGTACGCCGAGCTGCGCGACGGCCTGCGCGACGCCGGCCTGGCCACCGAGGCCCACGCCGGCGCCGCCGCACTGGACCAGCTGGCCGCCAGCGATGCGTGCGACACCGTGGTGGCCGCCATCGTCGGTGCCGCCGGGCTGTCCTCGACCCTGGCCGCCGCTGCTGCCGGCAAGCGCATCCTGCTGGCCAACAAGGAATCGCTGGTGCTGGCCGGCGAACTGCTGACCCGCACCGCCGAGCGTGCCGGCGCCGAGATCATCCCGATCGACAGCGAGCACAGCGCGATCTTCCAGTGCCTGCGCTCGCGCGATGCCAGCCTGGACGGGGCCGGCGTGCGCCGGATCCTGCTGACCGCCTCGGGCGGCCCGTTCCGTGGCCGCAGCCGTGCCGAACTGGAACAGGTGACCCCGGCCCAGGCCGTTGCCCACCCGAAGTGGTCCATGGGCCCGAAGATCTCGGTCGATTCGGCGACGTTGATGAACAAGGGCCTGGAAGTGATCGAGGCGCACCACCTGTTCAAGGTGCCCGGCGAGCGCATCGAGGTGCTGGTCCACCCGCAGAGCCTGGTCCATTCGCTGGTCGAGTTCGTCGACGGCTCGACCCTCGCCCAGCTGGGCCTGCCGGACATGCGCACCACCCTGGCCGTGGGCCTGGGCTGGCCGCAGCGCATCGAATCGGGCGTGTCCGGGCTGGACCTGCTGGCCCAGGGCCGGCTCGATTTCGAAGCCCCTGACACCGAGGCCTTCCCGTGCCTGGCCTTGGCCTGGCAGGCGATGGAGGCCGGCGGCACCGCTCCGGCGGTGCTGAACGCGGCCAATGAAGAGGCTGTTTCAGCGTTTCTTCAGGGCCGGATCGGTTTCCTGAGCATTCCCGCACTGGTTGCTAACGCTCTTTCAACACTGCCGACCGAAGCAGCCGATACACTGGACGGCCTGTTGTCCGCCGACCAGCGGGCCCGCCAGTTGACCCTGAACGCCATCGACGCCGCCTGAACGCCACGCCCCTATCGCATGACGCCGCTGCCATTGCCCGCCACCGTGAGCCTGCATGACTGACTTCATCGGATCGGTCTGGTGGATGATCGTCAGCCTCGGGCTGCTGGTCACCTTCCACGAGTTCGGGCACTACGCGGTGGGCCGCCTCTGTGGGGTGAAGGTGCTGCGCTTCTCGGTCGGCTTCGGCCGCCCGCTGTGGTCGCGCCGCGACAAGCACGGCACCGAGTTCGCCATCGCCGCCCTGCCGCTGGGCGGGTACGTGAAATTCCTCGACGAGCGCGAGGTCGAGGTGCACCCGCATGAGCGCGGGCAGGCCTTCAACCACAAGACCGTCTGGCAGCGCATCGCGATCGTTGCCGCCGGCCCCGTCGCCAACCTGCTGCTGTGCATCCTGCTGCTGTGGGCGATGTTCGTGATCGGCAAGCAGGATTATTCGGCCACCATCGGCCGTACCACCGGCATCGCCGCCAGCGCCGGCCTGGCCAGCGGCGACCGCGTGCTGCGCGTGGACGACCGCGACGTGGTCACCCTGGGCGATGCCAGCATGGCCCTGACCGCGGCGGCGATGGACCGGCGTGACGTGACCCTGGAGGTGCTGGACAGCAGCGAGCAGGTGCGCAAGCGCACGCTGCCGCTGTCGCAGCTGCCGGCCGGCTTCGATGAACGCCGCGTGCCGAGTCTGGCTGGCCTGCAGTGGCAGGCATCGCTGCAGCCGGCGCAGGTGGACAGCCTGACCGCCGATTCGGCCGTGGCCGGCCTGCTGCAGCCGGGTGACCTGATCGTGGCCATCGACGGCCAGCGCATCGAAGGCGCCGACCAGGTCAGCGCGCAGATCCAGGAACTGGGCCGCCGTGGTGGCCCGGGGATGATCGAAGTGCTGCGCGGTGGCGAGCGCCTGGCGCTGGAAGTGACCCCGCGCGCGGGCAAGGACGGCCAGGGCAAGCCGGTCTGGCAGATCGGCGTGGGCTTCTCCGGCGCGTTCAGCCCCGCCTACGACACCCTGATGCGGTACGGGCCGCTCGATGCGGTGACCGTGGCCGTGCGCGAAACCGGCCGCCTGGCCTCCGATTCGCTGGGCATGATGGCCCGCATCGTCACCGGCAAAGCCTCGCTGCAGAACGTTTCCGGCCCGGTCACCATTGCCCGCGTGGCCAATGTTTCGGCCAAACGCGGCCTCGATTGGTTCCTGCAGTTCCTTGCGCTGCTGTCGCTGAGCCTGTGCATCATCAACCTGCTGCCGATTCCCATCTTGGACGGCGGGCACCTGCTGTATTACCTTATCGAGTTGGTCAAGGGCAGCCCGCTGAGCGAGCGTGCCATCGCCGCAGGTCAGTACATCGGCCTTGCGTTGCTGGCCGGGCTGATGGGGCTGGCGTTCTACAACGACATCCTCGGCCTGGTCCCGCGATGAACTTTTCCACGTTTTTGGCGTCTACAGCGCCGGCATCCCGTACCAATGAAATCGACCTTCCTACCGGACGTGACATGACGCGACTCCCCAATCGCCGCCTGCTGGCCCTCGCCCTCGCCGCCGTCACCGGCGCTCCCGCCCTGGCCCAGGCAGCCGAGCCCTTCACTGTCAGCGACATCCGCGTCGACGGCCTGCAGCGCATCAGTTCGGGTACGGTGTTCACCTACCTGCCGGTGGAACGTGGCGAGACGGTCACCGACAGCAAGGTCGGCGAGACCATCCGCGCCCTCTACAAGACCGGCTTCTTCGAAGACGTACAGCTGGATCGCCAGGGCAACATCCTGGTCGTGACCGTCAAGGAACGCCCGGCGATCAACAAGCTGACCGTGACCGGCAACAAGGACATCAAGTCCGACCAGCTGCTCAAGGGCCTGTCCGACATCGGCCTGACCGAGGGCGGCACCTTCGACCGCCTGAGCCTGGACCGCGTGACGCAGGAACTGCGCCGCCAGTACAACGACCGTGGCAAGTACAACGTCGAGATCACCCCGACAGTGAGCCCGCTGGACCGCAACCGCGTGGACATCGCCATCGCGATCAAGGAAGGCAAGGCCGCCAAGATCCAGCACGTCAACCTGGTCGGTACCGAGAAGTACGACAGCCAGGACATCCTGGAAACCTGGGAATCCAAGGAGCACAACTGGGCGTCGTGGTACCGCCGCGATGACCAGTACTCCAAGGAAAAGCTGTCCGGCGACCTGGAAAAGCTGAACTCCTGGTACCTGGACCGCGGCTACGTCGACTTCAGCATCGACTCGACCCAGGTCTCGATCAGCCCGGACAAGCGCGACATGTTCGTGACGGCCGGCGTGACCGAAGGCAACCAGTACAAGATTTCCGAGATCAAGGTCAGCGGTGACACCGTCCTGCCGCAGGAAGATGTCGAGCGCATGGTCGTGCAGCGCGCCGGCGACACGTTCTCGCGTGCGCTGCTGGAATTCAGCTCCGACGCGATCACCAATTCGCTGTCCAACATCGGCTACGCGTTCGCCAAGGTGAACCCGATCCCGACCACCAACCGTGCCGAACAGACCGTCGCGGTGAACATGCAGGTCGTCCCCGGCCCGCGCGTGTCGGTGCGCCGCATCATCTTCAAGGGCAACACCCGCACCTCCGACGAAGTGATGCGTCGCGAAATGCGCCAGTTCGAGAACAGCTGGTACTCACAGGCTGCGATCGACCGTTCCAAGATCCGCCTGCAGCGCCTGGGCTACTTCGAGTCGGTGGACGTTGAAACCCCGCCGGTCAGTGGCAGCAACGACCAGGTCGACGTGGTCTACAACGTCAAGGAAACCACCTCGGGCAGCTTCGTGTTCGGCCTGGGCTACTCGCAGTCCTACGGCATGACCACCTCGGTGCAGCTGTCGCAGAACAACTTCCTCGGCGGCGGCAACCGGGTGTCGGTGGAAGCCTCGCGCAGCAGCTACCTGCAGCGCTACGGCTTCAGCTACACCAACCCGTACTTCACCGATGATGGCGTGTCGCTGGGCTACAACCTGTCCTGGCGCGAACTGGATTACTCCGACTTCAACACCGCGCAGTACAACAGCACCAATGGTTCGGCGCAGGTGGTGTTCGGCGTGCCGCTGACCGAGACCGACAGCGTTTCGTTGATGTTCGGCATCGACAGCAACCAGATCACGACCTATCCGGGGTCCACCCCGCAGTCGATCATTGACTACATCAACGCCATCGGCACCAAGACGTTCCACGCGTGGCGCACCGAGCTGGGCTGGGCGCGGGATTCGCGCAACGACTACTTCATGCCGACCCGCGGTACCTACCAGCGCATCGGCCTGGAAACCACGCTGCCGGGTTCGACCGTCGAGTACTTCAAGCTGAACTACCAGATCAGCAAGTACTGGCCGATCATCCCGTCGCTGGTGATCAACACCCGTGCGGAAATCGGCTACGGCGACAGCTACGGCAAGGATTACACCCGCAACATCTGCTACACCGCGCCGACCACCGACAACCCGAATCCGACCCAGACCGTGGACTGCACCCCGGCGTCGTCGGATTACGTCAAGACGGTGACTGCCACCGGCCTGCCGTTCTACGAGAACTTCTACGCCGGCGGCACGAATTCGGTGCGCGGCTTCGAAGACAACACCCTCGGTCCGCGCGAGGTGACCTCGGGTTACCCGAACGGCCAGCCGCTGGGTGGCTCGGTGAAGACCGTCGGTTCGGTGGAAGCGTACTTCCCGCGTCTGTTCGACAGCCCGTCCGCCCGCGTGTCGGCCTTCGTCGACTTCGGCAACGTCTACAACGGCACCAGCAACTTCAAGGCCAACGAACTGCGCGTGTCCACCGGTGTGGCCCTGCTGTGGCGCGCCCCGGTCGGCCCGATCTCGATCAGCTATGCGTTCCCGCTGAAGAAGAAGGACGGCGACGAAATCGAGCGCCTGCAATTTACGTTTGGTGGCCAGTTCTAACTGGCCCCCAAACGTTCCCACGGTTTGCGATGCAAACCGCGGGGCCTATCCTGCTCCCTATCCCCCGCTCCGTTACGCATGCCATCCGTGGCATGCGCCCTTCGGGCCGTTGCGTAGCAACGTTGGGAATCGCTCCTGCGATTCCCAGGGGCGCGCCCCCCTTAACAGAAGGGGGGCTCTCCACCAGACGGGTTACGAAGCGCCGGGCTCAACCCGGCGTTTTTGTTTTCGTTGCCGCGTTCACACGCGGTGAGCCCAGCATGGCTCGGCTGCAGAAGCTTCGAATGCTGGCCGCCTTCAGGGACGTGTCCAGAGGCGGCGGGTGGCCCTGGGCAGGACCGTTGGCGCCATGGATGGCGCCATCGAGCACCATGGAGGGGATTTTGCGTGTCCTGACCAGGGCCACCCGCCGCCTCCACCCGGTAGCAGGAAGGCGCCGTGGAACCGCGCCGCATGACCGGACTGGCTCCACACGTTAAACTCCCGCCGTGAATACTCCTACCTACACCGCCCAGCAACTCGCCGATCAGTTCGGCCTGCAGGTCCATGGCGATCCCGCCACCGCCATCCGTGGCGTGGCCACCCTCGCCCATGCCGGTGCCGGCCAGCTGACCTTCCTTGCCAACCCGCGCTACCGCGCGCAGCTGGCCGACAGCCAGGCCTCGCTGGTGGTCCTGCGTGCCGAAGACGCCGAGGCCGCCCCCGGCGCCGCGCTCGTCGCGAAGGATCCCTACACCACATTCGCCAAGATCGCCGCACTGTTCGACGTCGCGCCGGTGCGTGAGCCGGGCATCCACCCCAGCGCGGTCATCGACCCGCAGGCCCAGGTGGCCGCCAGCGCCCACATCGGCCCGTTCGTCACCATCGGTGCGCGCAGCGTGGTCGGCGAAAACTGCATCATCGGCGCCGGCAGCATCATCGGCGAAGACTGCACCCTCGACAGTGGCTGCGAACTGATTGCCCGCGTCACCCTGGTCACCCGCGTGAAGCTCGGCAAGCGCGTGCGCATCCATCCCGGTGCCGTGCTCGGCGCCGATGGCTTCGGCCTGGCGATGGACGCCGGCAAGTGGATCAAGGTGCCGCAGCTGGGTGGCGTGCGCATCGGCGACGACTGTGAGATCGGCGCCAATACCTGCGTCGACCGCGGTGCGCTGGAAGACACCGTGCTGGCCGAAGACGTACGCCTGGACAACCTGGTGCAGATCGCGCACAACGTGCAGATCGGCGCCCACTCGGCCATCGCCGGCTGCACCGGCATCGCCGGCAGCGCCAAGATCGGCCGTTACTGCCTGCTCGGCGGCGCCGTTGGTGTCGTCGGCCACCTGGAAATCTGCGACAAGGTCGTGATCACCGGTAAATCGGTGGTCCGCAACTCCATCACCGAGCCGGGCGAGTACTCGTCCGGAACGCCCCTGACCGACAACCGCACGTGGCGCAAGAACGCCGCGCGCTTCAAGCAGCTCGATGCACTGGCCCGTCGCATCCTGTCTGTGAGCAAGGAGAAAGAATGAGCCAGCCCCAGACCCTGCCGGACATGGCACAGATCCAGACGCTGCTGCCGCACCGCTACCCGTTCCTGCTGGTCGACAAGGTTCTGTCGATCGACTACGAAGCGCGCAGGATCGTCGCCACCAAGAATGTCAGCATCAACGAGCCGTTCTTCCAGGGCCACTTCCCCAACCAGCCGATCATGCCGGGCGTGCTGATCATCGAAGCCATGGCCCAGGCCGGCGGCGTACTGACCCAGCTCACCCTGGGCCGCGATTCGCAGTCCAAGCTGTTCTACATGGTCAAGGTCGACAAGGCCCGCTTCACCAAGCAGGTGGTGCCGGGCGACGTGCTGGAAATGCACGTCGAGATCAAGCGCGTGATCCGCAACATGGCCGTGTATGACTGCGTGGCCAAGGTCGATGGTGAAGTGGTCGCCTGCGCCGAGGTGCTGTGCGCCGGCACCCGCGAATGACCCTGCACGGAGGAACGAGATGACCGATAGCGCTCCCCTGATCCATCCCACCGCGGTGATCGATCCGTCGGCTCGACTGGCCGACAACGTCCGCGTGGGCGCGTTCACGATCATCGGGCCCGACGTCGAGATCGGCGCCGGCACCGAGGTCGGTCCGCACTGCAGCATCCACGGCCCGACCCGGATCGGCCGCGACAACCGCTTCATCGGCCACGTCGCGGTCGGCGGCGAGCCGCAGGACAAGAAGTTCGCCGGTGAACGCACCGAACTGGTGATCGGCGACCGCAACGTGTTCCGCGAGTTCGTCACCCTCAACCGCGGCACCGGCGGCGGCGGTGGCATCACCACCATCGGCAACGACAACTGGATGCTGGCGTACACGCACGTGGCCCACGACTGCCACGTCGGCAACTTCTGCGTGTTCTCCAACAACACCACCCTGGCCGGGCATGTAACCGTCGGCGACTACGTGATCATCAGCGGCTTCGCCGGTGCCCACCAGTTCTGCCGCATCGGTGCCCACGCCTTCCTTGGCATGGGCGCGCTGACCAACGGCGATGTCCCGCCGTTCACCATGGTCGGCACCGATTCGCTGGGCCGCCCGCGCGGCATCAACAGCGAAGGCCTGAAGCGCCGCGGCTTCGATGCCGAGCGCATCACCGCCATCAAGCGCGCCTACCGCACTCTGTATGTGGCCGGCCTGCCGCTGGCCGAAGCCAAGCAGCAGCTGGCCGAGCAGGCCCAGGCCAGCGATGACGTCCGCTCGATGCTGGACTTCATCGAGCACACCGAGAGGCACCTGCTGCGATGAGCAGCACGACCGGCCAGGCGCCGGCCGGCGCTGACGTCATTCCGCTGGCCTCGATGGCCGGCAGCGTGCCGGCGCAGCGGGTGCTCAGCGAGCGCCCGTTGCGGATCGCGCTGGTGGCGGGCGAAGCCTCCGGCGACCTGCTCGGTGCGGGCCTGGTGCGTGAGCTGAAGGCCCGCTTCCCGCGTGCCGAGTTCGCCGGCATCGGCGGCGATGCCATGCGCACCGCCGGCTGCCAGACCTGGCACGACGCCAGCGAGCTGGCGGTGATGGGCCTGACCGAAGTGCTGCGCCACCTGCCGCGCCTGCTCAAGCTGCGCTCGGCGTTCCGCGAGCGTGCGCTGGAATGGCAGCCGGATGTGTTCATCGGCATCGACGCCCCGGATTTCAACCTGGGCATCGAGCGCTGGCTGAAGCAGCGCGGCATTCCCACTGTGCACTACGTCAGCCCCTCGGTCTGGGCCTGGCGCGAGAAGCGCGCGGAGAAGATCGGCAGCAGTGCCGACCTGGTGCTGTGCCTGTTCCCGATGGAACCGCCGATCTACGCAAAGCACGGCATCGACGCGCGCTTTGTCGGCCACCCGATGGCCGATGACATTCCGCTGCACGGTGACCGCGACGCAGCCCGCGCCGCGCTCGGCCTGCCCGCTTCGGCCAAGGTGCTGGCGGTGCTGCCGGGCAGCCGCCTGGGCGAGATCTCGCGCCTAGGCGAACCGTTCTTTGAAGCCGCCTGGCAGGTCTCCGAACGCATCCCCGGCCTGCACGTGGTGGTGCCGGCGGCCAACGCCGCCTGCCGCCGCCTGATCGAGGAACAGCTGTCGCGCTCGGCGTTGCCGGTGGCGTACTCGCACGTGCTCGATGGCCAGGCGCGTACGGCGCTGATCGCCGCCGACGTGGTGGTGCTGGCCTCCGGCACGGCCACCCTGGAGGCGATGCTGGTAAAGCGGCCGATGGTGGTCGGCTACCGGGTCAACGAACTGACCTACCGCCTGGTGAAGGCGCTGGGGCTGATCAAGGTCGACCGCTTCGCCCTGCCCAACATCCTCGCTGCACAGGATCTTGCCCCGGAACTGATGCAGCACGACTGCACGCCGGACAAGCTGGCCGCGGCCATCCAGCAGTGGTTCGACCACCCGCAGCGCACCGCCGACCTGCAGGGCACCTACGAGCGCCTGCACGAACGCCTGCGCCGCAATGCCTCCGCGCGTGCCGCCGACGCGGTGGGCGAGCTGCTGATGCGCAACCAGGAAACCGCATGAGCCGTCGCGCTGCCGCTGCGGCCAGCCTGGCCCTGTTCGACGGCGCGGCAGTGGTCGAGCCCGAACGTCTGGTGGCCGGCGTCGACGAGGCCGGCCGCGGGCCCTTGGCCGGCCCGGTGGCCGTGGCCGCCGTGGTGTTCGACCCGGCGCGGCCGCGCATCAACGGCCTGGACGATTCCAAGCAGCTGACGGCGGCGCGCCGCGAGCAGCTGCACGACCGCATCATCGAACGCGCGCTGGCCTGGAAAGTGGTGCTGGTGGACGTGAACGCCATCGACCGCTTGAACATCTACCAGGCCACCCTGCAGGGCATGCGCGATGTGGTGGCGGCCGTGGCCCACGTGGCCGGCTTCGCCCGCATCGACGGCAACGTCGTGCCCAAGGGCCTGGTGCTGCCGGCGCAGGCGCTGGTCGGCGGTGATGGCATCGACCGGGCGATCATGGCCGCCTCGATCCTGGCCAAGGTCTCGCGCGACCGTTACATGCAGGAACTGCATGTGCGGCACCCGCAGTACGGCTTCGATCAGCACAAGGGCTACGGCACCCCGGCCCACCTGGCCGCGCTGCGCGCACACGGCCCCTGCGTCGAGCATCGCCGCAGCTTCGCCCCGGTGCGTGAATGCCTGGCAGTGCCGCAGGTCGTGGCCGCCGACATCGCGATTGCCTGAACAACCGCCGCCGGGCATGGCCCGGCGCTCCCATGAACGCGTGAACGCACCGGCGGCAATCGCGCAATCGCCGTACCGTCAAGCCTTGTCGCCACCCCCTGCCCTCGCTACCCTGACCGGGCACTCCAGCGCTTCCCGACCCCGGCGACGATTCCCCCGTCAGCACCCGGGGCCCGCGCGCTCCAACCTGGTCCGGCATGTCCAACTCCCGCTTCGTACATCTCCACGTCCACACCGAGTTCTCGCTGGCGGACTCGACCATCCGCGTGCCGGCCAAACCGGACCAGGCGGACCCGAAAAAGGCCAAGCAGGCCAACCTGCTGTCGCGCTCGGTCGAACTTGACCTGCCCGCGCTGGCGGTGACCGACCTGAACAACCTGTTCGCCCTGGTCAAGTTCTACAAGGCCGCCGAAGGCGTGGGCATCAAGCCCATTGCCGGCGCCGACGTGATGATCGCCGAGGAAGGCCAGGACCCGTGGCGGATGACCCTGCTGTGCCGCGACCGCGAGGGCTACCTGAGCCTGTCACGGCTGCTGACCCGTGCCTGGATGGAAGGCCACCGCCCCGAAGGCGGCGTCGCCATCCACCCGGACTGGCTGAAGGCCGGCAACGCCAACCTGTTCGCCCTGGCCGGCCGTGACAGCCTGGCCGGTCGCCTGGCACTGGACGGCAAGCACGATCTGGCCGAGCAGCAACTGGCCGACTGGCAGCGCGCGTTCGGCGATGGCCTGCACCTGGAGCTGACCCGCACCGGCCGCGATGGCGAGGAAACCTTCAACCGCTTCGCGCTGATGGCGGCCGGCCAGCGCGGCCTGCCGGTGGTGGCCAGCAATGACGTGCGCTTCCTGGCGCCGACCGATTTCAGCGCGCACGAAGCACGCGTGTGCATTTCCACCGGCCGCGTGCTTGACGATCCCAAGCGCCCACGCGAGTACAGCGACCAGCAGTACCTGAAGTCGGCCGAGGAGATGTGCGCGCTGTTCGCCGACATCCCCGATGCGATCGACAACACGCTGGCGCTGGCCGAGCGCTGCAACATCGAGATGCGGCTGGGCACTTACTTCCTGCCCAACTACCCGGTGCCCGACGACGAAACCCTGGACACCTGGATCCAGAAAATGTCGCGCGATGGTCTGGAAGAGCGCCTGCAGAAGAACCCGCTGGCGCCGGGCAAGACCCGCGAAGAGTATTTCGAACGCCTGGAGTTCGAGCTCAACACCATCATCAAGATGGGCTTCCCGGGCTACTTCCTGATCGTTGCCGACTTCATCCAGTGGGGCAAGAACCAGGGCATCCCGATCGGCCCGGGCCGTGGTTCGGGTGCCGGTTCGCTGGTGGCGTGGGCGCTGAAGATCACCGATCTGGATCCGCTGCCGTACAACCTGCTGTTCGAGCGCTTCCTGAACCCGGAACGCGTGTCGATGCCCGACTTCGACATCGACTTCTGCATGGACCGCCGCGACGAGGTGATCGACTACGTCGCGCGCAAGTACGGCCGCGAACGCGTCAGCCAGATCATCACCTACGGCACCATGGCCGCCAAGGCGGTGGTGCGTGATTCCGGCCGCGTGCTGGGCTTCCCGTACGGCCTGGTGGACGGCGTTTCCAAGCTGATCCCGAACATCCTCGGCATCCACCTGAAGGATGCGCTGGGCAGGGGCAAGGAAGGCCCGAGCTCGGAAATGGCGTCGGCCGAACTGATCCAGCGCTACGAGAGCGAGGACGATGTCCGCGACCTGATCGACCTGGCGCTGCAGCTGGAAGACCTGACCCGCAACGCCGGCAAGCATGCCGGTGGCGTGGTGATCGGGCCCGAGCCGCTGAGCGAGTTCTGCCCGCTGTACGCCGAACACGATGAAAACGGCCTGGGCAAGAACCCGGTCACCCAGTTCGACAAGAACGACGTGGAAGAAGTCGGCCTGGTGAAGTTCGACTTCCTCGGCCTGCGCACGCTGACGATCATCGACTGGGCGGTAAAGGCGATCAACAAGCGCCACGAGCGCGCCGGCATCCCGCCGGTGGATATCGCCGCGATCCCGCTGGACGATGCGCCCACCTACAAGGACATCTTCGCCAACGGCAATACTGGTGCGGTGTTCCAGTTCGAATCCTCGGGCATGCGCCGCCTGCTGAAGGACGCGCGCCCCGACCGCTTCGAAGACCTCATCGCGCTGGTGTCGCTGTACCGACCCGGCCCGATGGACCTGATTCCTTCCTTCAACGCGCGTAAGCACGGCCAGGAAGAGATCATCTATCCCGATCCGCGCACCGAAGCGATCCTGAAAGACACCTACGGCATCATGGTGTACCAGGAGCAGGTGATGCAGATGGCGCAGATCGTCGGCGGCTACTCGCTGGGCGGCGCCGACCTGCTGCGCCGTGCGATGGGCAAGAAGGTACCGGCCGAAATGGCCAAGCACCGCGAGATCTTCCGCGAGGGTGCGGCCAAGGACGGCGTCGACGAAGCCAAGGCCGATGCGATCTTCGACCTGATGGAGAAGTTCGCCGGCTACGGCTTCAACAAGTCGCACGCCGCCGCCTACGCGCTTGTCAGCTACCAGACCGCCTGGCTCAAGCGCCATTACCCGGCCGAGTTCATGGCGGCCACGCTGTCCTCGGACCTGGACAATACCGAAAAGGTGGTCGGCTTCCTGGACGAGGTGCGCAACCTGGGCCTGACCGTGCTGCCGCCGAAGGTGAACCACTCTGCCTTCATGTTCGAAGCCGTCACGCCGGACACCATCCAGTACGGCCTGGGCGCGATCAAGGGCGTCGGCCAGGGTGCCTGCGAAGCGGTGGTGGACGAGCGCCTGAAGGGCGGCGACTACAAGGACCTGCTCGACTTCTGCACCCGCGTCGGTTCGGCCAAGCTCAACCGCCGCACGCTGGAAGCGATGATCAACTGCGGCGCGCTGGACGAGCTGGGCCATAACCGTGCCTCGCTGATGCTGCAGCTGCCGGAGGTGATCAAGGCCACCGAGCAGATGGCGCGCGAGCGTGCCTCGGGCCAGAACTCGCTGTTCGGCGGCCCCGACCCGAGCGCGGTGACCATCCAGCTGGACCTGGTCGAAGCCGAGGAATGGCCGCTGCTGCAGCGCCTGAACGGCGAGCGCGACACGCTGGGCTTCTACCTCAGCGGCCATCCGTTCGACCCGTGGCGCGACGATGTGCGCGATCTGGTCGGCAACGACCTGGGCTCGGTCGAGAAGATCTGGAGTTCCAGCAACAGCGGTGGCGGCGGTGGCAACGGCGGCGAGAAGCGCTGGCGCCCGGAAGTGCCGACCGTGCTGGCCGGCCAGGTGGTCGGCGTGCGCCGCAAGGGCGAAAGCCAGATCTTCATCCAGCTCGAGGATGGCCGCGGCCGCGTCGAGTGCAGCGCGTTCTCCGATGCCATGGCCGAGTTCGGCCACCTGATGACCAAGGACCGCATCCTGGTGGTCAAGGGCGGCCTGCGCGAGGATGAGTTCAACGGTGGCTATGCGCTGCGCATCCGCCAGTGCTGGGACTTCGATGAGGTCTGCGCCAACTACGCCACGCGCCTGTCGCTGCGCCTGGACCTGCGCCAGCAGCGCCCGGTCTGGGAGCGCGTCAATGCCCTGCTCGACCGCCATCGCCCCGGGCGCACGCCGCTGCGCCTGGACTTGCTGCTGAAGGGTCCGCAGGGCGGCGTGGCCGGCATGCTCGACGTGTCCGGGCAGAGCGCGGTGCGCATCGACTCCAAGCTGATGGAGGCGCTGCGCGCCGACCCGGCCGTGCGCACGCTGAAAGTGCGCTACAGCCCGCCGTGGGCCAACTGAGGCTGGCCCCCGCCCCAGTCTGACTGGCGCCCCCTGCCCGGCTGGGGTACCGTCGCCTTCCAGACGAAGGCGTACGGGCCATTGCTGCGCATTCGGCTAGAATTCCCCTCTTCTTTACACGACGGCTTCCGATGAATCCGAACTACCTCGACTTCGAGCAACCCATCGCCGACCTGGAAGCCAAGATCCAGGAACTGCGCAACGCCAGTGCCGGACCGGCGGTCAATGTCGAGGCCGAGGTTCACGCCCTGCAGGACAAGCTGCGCCTGCGCACCGCGCAGATCTTCCGCAACCTGACCTCGTGGCAGGTGCTGCAGCTGGCCCGCCACCCGTCGCGCCCGTACACCGCCGATTACCTGCGCATCATCTTCGATGAATTCCAGGAACTGGCCGGTGACCGCGCCTTCGCCGACGACAAGGCCATCATGGGTGGCCTGGCCCGCATCAACGGCCGTTCGGTGATGGTGATCGGCCACCAGAAGGGCCGCGATACCAAGGAAAAGATCAAGCGCAACTTCGGCATGCCCAAGCCGGAGGGCTACCGCAAGGCCCTGCGCCTGATGAAGATGGCCGAGCGTTTCGGCCTGCCGGTGCTGACCCTGATCGACACCGCCGGCGCCTGGCCGGGCATCGACGCCGAATCGCGCGGCCAGTCCGAAGCGATCGCCCGCAACCTGATGGAAATGGCCGAGCTGAAGGTGCCGATCATCTGCACCGTCATCGGTGAAGGCGGTTCCGGCGGCGCGCTGGCCCTGGGCGTGGGCGACCGCACCGTGATGCTGGAATACGCGGTGTACTCGACCATCACCCCGGAAGGCTGCGCCTCGATCCTGTGGAAGGACGCGGGCAAGGCCAAGGACGCCGCCGAACAGCTGGGCCTGACCGCCCCGCGCCTGAAGGGCCTGGGCCTGGTCGACAAGGTCGTGCGCGAGCCGACCGGTGGCGCCCACCGCAACCCGACCCAGATGGGCAAGCGACTGAAGGCCGTGCTGCTGAACGAGCTGGAAGCGCTGGACAAGCTGTCCACCGAACAGCTGCTCGAACAGCGCTACACGCGCCTGCGCAGCTACGGCACCTACGAAGCCGCATAAGCCCGGTAGTGCCGGCCGCTGGCCGGCAACATGCAGGTGCTGGCAGAAACAAAAGAGCCGGGCGGATGCCCGGCTCTTTTCGTTTGCGCGTTGACGGCATCCATGCCTCAGAACGGCTTGGCCAGCACCAGCCAGACAATCGGAATGAAGGCCAGCAGCGGGATCTCGTTGATCCAGCGCAGTGCGCGCGAGGACGGCAGCGCGCGGCCCTTGGCCACACCCTTCAGCAGGCGCCCGGTCCAGATGAAATACACCAGCAGCATCACCACCAGGCCCAGCTTGGCGTGCAGCCAGCCGGCGCCAGCGGGCGCGACCATGGTCGGGAAAGCGGGGATGACCTTGTAGCCCAGCCACAGCACCAGGCCAAGCACGAAGGCCAGCCCGAACATCGAATGGCCGAAGCGGTACAGGCGCAGGCCCATCAGCTGCAGGCGCTCGCCCACCGCTGGCTGGCCCGCGGTCTCTGCCAGGTTCACCAGGATGCGCGGCAGGTAGAACACGGTTGCCATCCAGGCCACCACGAACACGATGTGGAAGGTCTTGACCCAGTAATAGCTCTGCATGCGCTCGCTCCAACGGCTGGCGTGAATGGGCGCCCATTGTCGCAGTAGAGCCACCCCATGGGTGGTTGCCGCGGCCAATCGACGCACCACGGCCGCGACGCCGTACGATAGGCGCCGTTTTCACCCTCTACGTGCCCTGCCCCATGGACAAGACCTACGACGCCGCCTATTTCCAACGCTGGTACCGCCGTGCCGACATCGGCGGCAGCGCGCGCCTTGCGCGCAAGGTCGCCCTGGCAGTAGCCACCGCCGAGTACTACCTGGAGCGGCCGGTGCGCAGCGTGCTCGACATCGGCTGCGGCGAAGGCGCCTGGCGCGCGCCACTGCTGAAGCTGCGTCCGAAGGTCCAATACCTTGGCTTTGACAGCAGCGAGTACGCTGTGCGCCGTTACGGACGTACCCGCAACCTGCACATGGCCAGCTTCGGCGATTTCGCCTGGCTGCGGCCCTGCGCCCCGGTCGACCTGCTGGTGTGTTCGGACGTGATGCACTACGTGCCCGACCGCGAGCTGCGTGCCGGCTTGGCCGGCGTGGCCGAGCTGACCGGCGGCGTGGCCTTCCTGGAGACCTTTGCGGCCGAGGACGAGTTCGATGGCGATCACGAGGGCTTCCAACCCCGGCCGGCGCGCTGGTACCGCCGCGAGCTGGGCCGCCAGGGCCTGCAGGCCATCGGTTCACACCTGTGGCTGGGTCCCGGCCTGGCCGACGAGGCCGCCGCGCTGGAAAAGGTGTGAATCCGGATTCATTATTTTCGCCCCACTTAACCTGCGGGACACCCGGATGGGATATGCTGCGCGGCAACATATGACCATACATATTCGGTCGTCATGCTCTATCAACTACACGAACTGACCCGCAACCTGCTCGCCCCCTGGGTGCACCAGGCCCAGGCCAACGCCAGATTCTTCGCCAACCAGGGCCACTGGTGGTCGCAGATGCCGGGCGCTGATCGCCTGGCGGCGGTCAATGAGCTCTTCCATCGCATCGGCAAGGATTACGAGAAGCCCGAATGGGGCATCAACGAAATCGAGGTCGAAGGCGAGCGCGTGCCGATCGTCGTGCACGAGGAAGTGAGCAAGCCGTTCTGCAAGCTGCTGCGCTTCAAGCGCCACAGCAACGAAGCCGATCAGCTGCACACCATGCTGAACCAGCCGTTCGTGCTGGTGGTGGCGCCGCTGTCGGGCCACCACGCCACGCTGCTGCGCGATACCGTGCGCACGCTGCTGCGCGACCATCGCGTGTACGTGACCGACTGGGTGGACGCGCGCATGGTGCCGGCCAGCGAAGGTGAGTTCGGCCTGGACGATTACATCGCCTACATCCAGGAATTCATCCGCCACCTCGGCGTCGAGCGCCTGCACGTGGTGAGCGTGTGCCAGCCGACCGTGCCGGTGCTGGCCGCGGTTTCGCTGATGGCCAGCCGTGGCGAGCCGACCCCGCGCACGCTGGTGATGATGGGTGGCCCGATCGATGCGCGCTGCAGCCCCACTGCAGTGAACAACCTGGCCACGCAGAACCCGCTGTCGTGGTTCGAGAACAACGTCATCCACACCGTGCCGGCCAGCTACCCCGGCGCCGGCCGCCGCGTGTATCCGGGCTTCCTGCAGCACGCAGGCTTCCTGTCGATGAACCCCAGCCGCCACTTCAGTTCGCACTGGGATTTCTACACCGACCTGGTCAAGGGCGATCTGGAAGACGCCGACGCGCACCGCAATTTCTATGACGAGTACAACGCCGTGCTGGACATGCCGGCCAAGTACTATCTGGATACCATTTCGGTGGTGTTCCAGGACTTCCTGCTGCCGCGTGGCGAGTGGGTCGTCAACGGCGAGAAGGTCGACCCGTCGGCCATCCGCGATACCGCCCTGCTGAGCATCGAAGGCGAGCTGGATGACATCGCCGGCCTCGGCCAGACCGAAGCGGCGCAGGCGCTGTGCACCGGCATCGCGGCCGACCGCCGCGAGCACTTCATCGTCGAAGGCGCCGGCCACTACGGCATCTTCAGCGGCCGCCGCTGGCGCGAAGTGGTGTACCCGAAGGTGCGCGATTTCTTCGCCGCCCATGCCGAAGCACCGGCCGCCAAGGCCACGAAGAAGAAGAGCAACGTCACCCCGTTGCGGCGCAAGGCGGGCTGATTCCCGGCAGGGGTCGGATCCCTTTCCAACGGAAAGGGCTCTGACCCCAGCATGATGGGATCCGGGGTCAGAGCCTGGCCTGCTCCCGGTAGAGGCCAACCTTGGTTGGCGCTCTTCCGTGAACCCCGATGCCGGCGGCATCGTGCCAACCAAGGTTGGCACCTACCACTGCAGGATCCGACCCCTCTGCGGTTACAGCCGCACCAGCAGGTTCTTGGCCAGCAGACCATGCAGCTTGCCGATGCCACGGGCCAGGTGCATCGTCACCAGCAGCAGCAGCGCGCCCACCACCGCCAGCACCGGCGTGAACGCCAGCGGCAGCACGTTGGTGCCATCGATGTAGATGCTCGGCGCGGTCGAGTCGAACAGCGCCGCCACCGGCGACCAGATGAAGGCCAGCGACACCGTCAGCAGGGTCACCGCGATGGTGAAGTAGACGATGCCCAGCGGCAGCATCAGCAGGAAGTACAGCAGCGTCAGCCAGGTGCGGCCATCGGTGAACATGTCGCCGATGCGCTGCAGCCAGGTACGGCTGCGGTCGGTGTACTGCGGCCGGCGCGGCATGCGCTCGCCCAGCAGCGCTTCCACCAGCCGCCCTTCCAGCAGCGCCAGCCCGCGCACCGAACCGAAGAACAGCACCGTCAGCGGAATGCCGATGATCAGGATCATCAGGCCCAGCGACAGCGACAGTCCGGTCACCACCCAGGTGAAGAAGAAGGTGCCCGTGGCCAGCGACAGCAGCATGTAGAACAGTGCGCCGTAGGTGTGCGGATCCATCACCACGCCGAAGAAGCGTGCCGCCAGCGAACGCTGCACCGGTGCGGGTGTCGGCGCGGCCGGTGCCACGCCGCTGGCTTCGGCGGCGGCGCGCAGCACCGGGCGGGTGTCGGCACGCGGCGTGCGCAGCGCGCGGTTCACGGTCACCTCGGTTTCGCGATAGATCTCGGCCACTTCCTCCGGCGCGCCATAGCTGCTGGCGACATCGGCGATCACCTCGGCCTCGCTGCGGCCCGGCTGCGCGGCCAGTTCGGAACGCAGGTATTCCTCGGCGTCGTACAGGGCGTCCTGCACCATCGCCGCGTCGGCGCCCTGCAGCGCGGCGCGCAGCTGTGCCAGGTACTGCGCGATCGTGGTGGGCAGGCCACTGCCTGCCAGGTTCTGCTCGTTCATTGCGGTACCCCCTCCAACACGGAATCGACGGAATCGCGGGTGGCCTGCCAGGCCTGGCGCCACTGCGCCAGCACTTCGTGGCCACGTTCATTGATGCGGTAGTAGCGGCGCGGTGGCCCGCTGCTGGACGGCTCGACATGGCTCTCGAGCAGGCCGGCGCCCTCCAGGTTGCGCAGCACCGGGTACAGCGCGCTCTGCTTGCCACTCAGCACGCCCTCACCCACGCGCTCCAGCTCCTTGGCGATGAGGTACCCGTACAGCGGCTCGCCCGCCCGGGCCAGCACCGCCAGCAGGGCCAGCGACACCGTTCCGGCGCTGAGCTCCTTCTGGAACTTCTTCAGGTGGACGTCGTCCTCGCTCATGACCGGCCCTCCACTATGTTGGAGTCAACAGTAGTGCGAAGTCCGGTATAGCGAATGTGTCGTTAGTCACCCTACAGGTTGGCGTGGGAGAGTCTGTCACGCAGAATCGAAGCCTCGTTCATGTTCCGGGGATTCCATGTCGCACCGCCGTCTCGCCCTGACCGCCCTTGCCCTCGCCTGCCTGCTGCCCGCGCTGGCCAGCGCCGCCACGCCGTACCGCAGCCCGCAGCAGATCCTCGATGTGTCGGCCGCAAGCGACTGGCGCACGCCGGACCCGGCCAACCTGCTGTACATGGACCTGCCGGCCGGACGGGTGATCATCGAGCTGGCGCCGCAGTTCGCCCCGCGCCATGTCGCCAACATCCAGACCTTGGCCCACGAGCACTTCTGGGACGGCACCAGCATCTACCGGTCGCAGGACAACTTCGTGGTGCAGTTCGGCGATGCCGACGCCGATGACGCGGCCAAGGCCAAGCCGTTCGGCAGTGCCGCGCGCAAGCTGCCGGCCGAGTTCGAACGGCCCAGCACCGGCCTGAAGGTGAGCGTGCTGCCCGACCGCGATGGCTGGGCGGCGCAGACCGGGTTCGTCGATGGCTTCCCGGTGGGCCAGGATCCGCAGGCCGGCAAGGCCTGGCTGGCGCACTGCTACGGCATGCTCGGTGCCGGCCGCAGCAACGAGGAAGACAGCAGCATCGGCGCCGAACTGTACGTGGTGACCGGGCAATCGCCGCGCCAGCTGGACCGCAACATCACCGTGGTCGGCCGCGTGTTGAAGGGCATGGAGCTGCTCAGCGCGATTCCGCGCGGGCCGGCGCCGATGGGTTTCTATGAAGACCCGAAGCTGCGAACGCCGATCGTCTCGATCCGCCGCGCCAGCGACGTGCCGGCCGCCGAGCGCACGCCGATCCAGGTGCTGCGCACCGATTCGAAGACCTTCGCCGATACGGTGGAAGCGCGGCGCAACCGCGTGGATGATTTCTACAAGCGCCCGGCCGGGCACATCGACCTGTGCAATGTTCCGGTGCCGGTGAGGTAGCGCCGGGCCATGCCCGGCGGAACGTCAAATGCGGCCGCTGCGCTCGCCGGGCCCGGCCCGGCGCTACCCGAAATGAAGAAGCCGCCTTTCGGCGGCTTCTTCATTACTTCAGCTTGATCTCGCGCAGGCGTTCCTCGAGGAAGCCGTGGGCGGTGATCGGCTCCGGGTA